>JAVEYW010000021.1 GCA_034003325.1 Desulfobacterales bacterium | reverse complement strand
GGGGGGGGGATTGTAACGTGGTGCACCTAATGCTATCCATATTATCGGTGATGTCGCCCCCCGCGCGGGGGCGTGGATTGAAACACTGATTTTGGTTTGGTATTCGTTGGTGAAAAAGTCGCCCCCCGCGCGGGGGCGTGGATTGAAACCACCTTTCCCCTAAATCTGAATATTTTTTTTCGGTCGCCCCCCGCGCGGGGGCGTGGATTGAAACTGGTCCAAATACTCTAGGACGGCCTGATAAGTAGTCGCCCCCCGCGCGGGGGCGTGGATTGAAACAAATCAATGGAGAATGGCGACACAACTGAGATGGTAACAGCCTGGGTAGGTCACAGCATTTTCCAGCGATGGCGCATTCATGGATGCGGGTCAGGAATTAATACATCTTTTACATAGGCTTGTTACATTTTTTTCATACGTTGGAACAATTTTTAGGATATATTTTTTTTAAAAACAGATGAGTCCCGCTGCATTATTTTTCCTGCCTGACTAATAACTATTTTAATTTATGATGTAAACAAAAAATGTCGTTGTGATGGCATGAGATTTGCTGTGTATTTCTGTCAATATCATTAATTGATAAGCTGTGACCATCGACCATTTTGCCTGGATCATTGCTGGATTTGTTTTGAATATGCATCCGACATTGAAACAGTATACGAAACCGGTACACCGCTTTCCTTCTATAGAGGGTGAAGGATGGTAGCTCAGCTTTTCGTCGATGGCGAGTTGGTTAAGAGAAGTAGTACATAACCCAAAAGGATATAAGGGGAAATGATGATTAACAAAATGGTTGCAATAGTGGCGATGGGAGCGATGCTGTTTGGGATGGCAGGAGTGGCGAGCGCAACGCTTTATACGGATTTATACAAGCCACTGAAACCAATAGAATTAGGTAGAGGCGATGGCGCCAATGAGGGGGTTTTAGCATGGACACATTCCATGCCAACTGATTTTGATTCGGATACTTTCAATTCAGCCACACTGACCCTTTTTATTCACAATTTTGGCGACGAAGATAACAGTGGAACTGTTACAGTGGAAGCGTTAGGTCCTATTGAAAATTGGACGCCAAATAACAACGGTAACGGCCAGATGAAGTGGACCTCGGATATTAGCAATATTATTGATGCCGGGTTAAGCGGAGAGTTTGACGTTGTTTTCTCTTGGTATACCAACGACACAACAAAAAATGGGAAGACTGTTGACAAATATCTCAGGTTTATGAGTTCTACCTTTGAGCTTGATAACGTGGATACTGTCGCCTTAAATACCGGTATATCGCCAATTCCCAATCCCGAACCTTCCACCATGCTTCTTCTCGGTTTGGGTCTGCTCGGTCTTGCTGGAATAGCCAGAAAGAAAATGAAAAAATAATTCGACAAATCAGTTCAAATACCAAAAGGCAGGGTCAGAAAGGGCGCTGCCTTTTTTATTGCGTACAGATCGGGCAAACGACTCGATACCTCCCCGGCGGATAAAAGTGAGGTGATGCTGTGAGTATGTTCCGGTAGGAGATTGATTTTTTTACGAGATCATCATAGATTAATGCCTTCAGGGAAATGGCCTTACTGACGCCTTCCAGAATGTTTTCCAGGAACGATTTTCCTTGCTTTTTGTATCGCGAATGTTATATCACATGTTATAAAATTAAATCAGAAGCTTGCGGCCCTGACGATGAGAGGTTCACCGAATGGACAATGAAGATCGAAGTTTGTCGACCTTAACAAAGGAAATCCGGCGGCAGCTCGCCTTGAGCCAGGAGGACTTGGCGCGGCGGTTGAATGTCAGCTACGCAAGCGTAAATCGGTGGGAAAACGGACAAACCATGCCCTCCAAGCTTGCCAAGGCGCAGTTGGGCGCCTTTTGCAAAAAAATGATCAAGCAGGGTAAGTTGACGCTGCCGGACAACCTGATCGACTCAGCGGGATTTAGCCAACACTAGGAAGCGACGTTTTTCTAAAGCCTTTGGGAGGCCATTTATAGACCGAATGGCCCAGAATAAACAGCTTACAGCGAAATGCATTAACGAAGATCAATTCGGTATTCACCTTGTGCTCAGCGCGGATTTTACGGTCAAGGACAGCGATACCTTGGTCATCCTGGGCGAATAGTCGGATTTGGTAAAAATCGGAGAGCTCATGTGAGGTAAAGAAGGATGGACGGCGCTGTCTTCAGCAATCCTGGCATGACCATCGCGTTGGCAATGGCTCTTGGCATGATCGCCCAAGCCCTGGCCCACCATCTGCGTGTGCCGGGCATCGTCCTGCTGCTGGTCGCAGGTGTCGCTTTCGGTCCGGACGGGGTCGGTCTTGTTCATCCGGAGTCCCTCGGTGCCTCACTGGACATTCTCACGGGCTTTGCCGTGGCCGTAATTCTGTTCGAAGGCGGGATCAATCTTAAATTCAGGCAGCTTAAACGCGCCCGGCGTTCCATCCGCCAGCTGATTTTATTTGGCGGGTTGGTGACGGTGGCCGGGGCAGCTGCTGCTGCGCGTCTGGTCATGCACTGGCCTTGGAAGAGCGCCATCCTGTTCGGGACGTTGGTCATGGTGACCGGCCCCACCGTGATCAACCCGTTGTTGAAGCGGTTGAAAGTCAAGCGCTCGGTGGCCACGGTGCTGGAAGCCGAAGGGGTGTTGATCGACGCCGTCGGCGCGGTGGTGGCCACGGTGGCCCTGGAGGCCGCCTTGAGCCCGGCCCACGCTTCGCCGCTGATGTGGGGATGGCATGTGGTTTCGCGGCTCGGTTTCGGCGCCATGACCGGAGGACTGATCGGCGCGTTGCTGCTGTTCCTTTACCGGGTCAGGCGGTTGATTCCCGAAGGAACTAAAAATGTGTTCACGCTGGCCGCCGTATTGGCCCTGTTTCAAGGGAGCAACCTGATCCTGGCCGAAAGCGGCATCGCCGCCGTGACCATGGCCGGCATCGTCATCGGCAATGTCAGCTCCTCTGCGTTGCAGGATCTGGCGGAATTCAAGGAGGAACTCACCGTTTTGCTGATCGGCATGCTTTTTGTGCTGTTGGCCGCCGATGTGCGTTTGGTCCAGGTGATCGGGCTTGGTTGGCCCGCGGTGGGGGTTGTGCTGGTGTTGATGTTTCTGGTCCGTCCGGCGGCCGTGCTCGTTGGGGCTAGCTTTTCCGAATTGACATGGAAAGAGCGGTTTTTCATCAGTTGGATCGGCCCCCGGGGAATCGTTGCCGCGGCCGTGGCCTCTTTTTTTGCTGCTGCTTTTACTGAAAAGGGATTGTCCGGCGGCTACGAACTGCGGGCGCTTGTTTTTCTGGTCATTGCCGTTACGGTTGTGTTCGCCGGGATGACCGGCGGTTTGGTGGCCGGCCTTCTGGGCTTGCGGCGTCCCAGCCAGGTGGGCTGGGTCGTACTCGGCGCCAACGCCCTGGCGCGGGGCCTGGCCAAATTATTCAAAGAGGATGGTCAGGAGGTAGTCTGCATCGATTCCAACGCGGACCATTGCAAGGCGGCTGAAAATGACTGCACGCGCGTGATATACGGCAACGGTCTTCAGGCTAGATACCTGCTGCGGGCTGAAATCGATACCCGCCGCGGCGCCCTGGCCCTGACCGGCAATGACGAGGTGAATTACCTGTTCATACAAAAAGTAAAGGAAGAGACCAAAACGATTTCCCTGTGGGCCGCCCTGAAAAGCGATTCAGCCTCCCTGAGCGCCAAGATGCTCCACAAGTCGGGTGCCGTGCTGGTCTTCGGTGCTACGGTCGATGTCGACGCTTGGGACCGTCGTTTTAAAGCAAGGCAGGTTCAGCTGCAGCTGTGGCAGTGTGTGTCGGGTCATTCCAGGAACACCGACAGCAGCCTGATGATGACCCGGTATCCGGGAAACGGAATGATCGCTGCCGCCTTGCGCAGAAACAACAGGCTATCGCCCATCGGGGACGACCTACGGTTCAAAAAAGAAGACAAGGTCTATTTTTTTGTGTTCGAGACCGAGGCGGAGGCGGTCGCTGACTTTCTGACCCGGGAAGGATGGCGCTGCCTCGAGCAAGTCGATAAAGATGAGTTTACTACCTCAATTTGTCGACTTGAAGCGAAAAGTTGAAAGGCGAACCGTCATCCTTCCCCTTACTCCTTCTTGGACGGCTGGCTATCCAACAATCCCTTGAACAAAGATTTCACATCCTTTTCGATCGGCTTAAGCTCCTCTTTCTCGAATAGTTTTTTTACTTTTTCAGATTCGAAAACCTTTTCTTCCAGTTGCTTCTTGGCAACTCCACGAAGGTCCGGCAGGAACTGGGGAGAAGAAAAGGTGCCCTTGACAAGAACCGGAATCATCCGTTCCGAATCCTTCATCTTCCGCGCATCTTCCTTGCTCGTAGTGATGACCGTTGGTTCGATGCGAAAATCCAGCGTTTCCTTAACAAGATCCGCCTGCCCAGCGGCCTGCACACGAAAAAGCGTGGAGACGATTTTGGTGTCTTCGGTACTTATCGTACCGTCCTTTATGGAGATCGGTGCGATGAAATTCGAAAATATCGTTTTTCGGCCGTCCACGGCCTTTTGCGTCAGGCCGAAGGCTCCGTCTGTGTTTCGAACCATGGACACCAGATCAATGCCTTTGATGGCACCGTCTTCAATCAGAACCTCTCCTTTTCCGTTCAGGTTTTTCTTGATGTCGGTCGGGTCTTCTCCTTTGGTCTGAATGGTCATTTCTGTTCTCAGTTTTCCCGCCATCAGGTCCCGGTCCACAAGGTCTTTTATCATGGGTCCGACATTGATTCCGCTGGACTTCACTCCCAGACGGAATTCCGGTTTCGCGCGACTGAAATTCAAAGTTCCATTGACGGCCAGGTCGCCTTCGTACATTTTCAGATTCAACGGATCTATGTGAAACACACCGTTTTTCCCCCCAATCCTCATCTGCATCTCCCGGATAACGGTTTTATCCACCTTGAGTTGACCGATCTTCATACGTCCATCCAGAACCAGGCTCCGAAGGGGTTCGTAGTCTGTTTTTGCTTTTTGGGTCGCGGATTCGGATTGTTCCCCGGTATTTGGTTTGTCTTCGGCCCTCTGTTCAGTAGCAGGGGGCTTATATCGATTGAGATCCATCTGATCCATGTTCAGCTCGAATTGGATATCCGGTCTGGAAAACTCGCTGCCCGCAAAGGAAAATGTTACTTTTGAATCATCGAGTTCCAGCAGCCCTCCACTGATGAAAATCTTATCCGAACTTCCCTCCATATCCAACTTACATGCCACTCGGTCCAGTGCGGAAGGCCCCGTGGCCTTAAAAATGTCCTGGCCGAACGCAGCTGCAACTTTTTTAGGTGAAAATGCAGAGACATTCATATTTATAGTAAATCCGGGAGAAGTCATCATATCCGTCACATCACCCTTCAAACGGATGGTTACCTGTTCCAGGAGATTGAAAGTCAGATCCAGGGGAATGGTCCCCTTACCCGGGTCTTTTCCCACAGGCCCGATGTCCCCTTCCATGACAACCTTGTGCTTTTCCGCCAGAACGGAAAACACGACATGGAGGGGCCTATCCAGTGAAAGATCCTGAATTTTCAGGTTAATATTCGAAACGCTGAAGCGCTTGTTCCGGGAATCGTCAATCCACAAGAGGGATCCATCCATGATGGCAAATTCATCTACCATGAGGGCGTCAATGGGTATATTTCCACGGCCGTTCGTCTCGGAAGGCCCCGCAGGTTTCTTATCCTTTTTCGAGGGCACGACCGAATCGGTTTTTCCTTTTAATTCCCAGTTGGTCAAACCGTTTTTGTTCTTGATAAGAACAATCCGAGCCCCATCCAAAATAAATCGTTTCACCTGGATATCCTTGAACCCGCTCAGGAGAAAAGGCATGAATTTGATTCGCGCTTCAAACGATTTCACGATCAGGATATTTTTTTCCTCAAAACCTGCTGGGTTTCCCAAACTCACATCCCGGGCCTCGATGGATGCCCAAGGAAAAAGACTGACCCGGAGTTCCCCCTTCATTTCAAAGGGGCGGCCAGTGACATCAGAAACCAATCTTTCGATTTGAGGCGAAAATTTCTGAAAATCCAAAAACATCGGAATGATAATGAGGGAGAGAAGGACAAAAGCCAGACCTCCGGCAAAAAAAAGGACCCATTTTATGCCCTTTTTCATGGATATCTTCTCCTTGTGCGATGTACTACACTTTCAAGCCGTAAAAAGACAATACATCAGGTGAGTCTGATTTATCAATAAATGATATCTCTTGGCCATAAGACACAATAAGCTATCCTTAACAAATTTAAAAAGAAAATCATTTTGAATTTCCTTTTCTCTCATTGGGCCGCGGGGTTCGGACCAATCCCCTTCGTTTCCACATGTCATAGACGACCGGTATAATCACGAGCGTCAAAACCGTGGAGGAAATCAGTCCGCCCACCATGGGGGCCGCGATTCGCTTCATGACCTCGGAGCCGGTTTCCGTGCCGATCATCACCGGCAAAAGCCCGATGAGGGTGGTGGAGACCGTCATCAGCTTCGGCCGGACACGTTCCACGGCGCCGTCGATGACCGATGCGGCTAAATCCGCGGTGGTTTGCATCCGGCCTTCGCGTTTCCGGCGATCAAACGCCTCGTCCAGATACACCAGCATCACGACACCGGTCTCCGCGGCAAGACCGGCCAGCGCGATAAAGCCCACGGTGACCGCCACGGACAGATTGTATCCCAGAAGATAGAGCAGCCATACGCCGCCCACCAGGGCAAACGGCAGACTTGCCATGACAAGGGCCGCCTCGGTGATGTTCTGGAAATGGATATACAACAGGATAAAGATCACGACGAGCGTCACCGGTACAATGATATTGAGGGTTTTTCTCGCCTTTTCCATATACTCGTATTGACCGGACCAGACCATGGAATAGCCGGTCGGTAGTTGGATTTCCCGATCCACGACCGCTTTGGCGCGCTTTACATACGAGCCCACATCAACCCCCTTGATGTCAACGTACACCCAGGCGGACTGGCGCGCGTTCTCGCTCTTGATGCCGGCCGCACCCTTGCGGATGGCAACATCGGCCAGCTGAATCAATGGAATCTGCGCACCGGTGGGTGCGGGCACCAGCACTCGCTTGAGCTGTTCGATATCATCCCGGAGCTCCCGGTTATACCTCAAGTTGACCGGATAACGCTCCAATCCTTCCACGGTCATGGTGATATTCATGCCGCCGATGGCCGTCATAATGACATCCTGAACATCTCCCACGGTCAATCCATAGCGGGCGATCTGATCCCGGCGAATTGTAAAATCGAGATAATTCCCGCCGGTGACCCGTTCGGAATAGGCGGATAAGGTGCCGGGAATTCCGCGCGCCACGGCTTCAATCCGTGCGCCGAGTTCTGAAAGCTTTTCCAGATTCGGCCCCATGAGTTTGATGCCCACAGGCGTCTTTATGCCGGTGGAAAGCATGTCGATCCGTGTCTTTATCGGCATGGTCCAGGCATTGGTCAGCCCCGGAAACTGAATGGCGGCGTTCAAATCGTCTATCAGCTCCTCGGTGGTGATATAGCGCGCTTCGGGCCAAATCCAGGCCAGCGGTTTTTTAAGTAAGGCCGGCCAAGAGGAGAAAAACCGATCGATTTTCTTTTTTCGCCATTTCCCAATGACCTTCCCGTTTCTTTCCTCGGGAAGGACCCATGTGAGCGGCTTTTTCAGCCATCCGGGCCAGCCTGAGAAAAACCGCTTGACCGGTAGCTTTTCATATTCAACTTCCTGCCGGAGCATGATCGTCGTTTCAATCATGGAAAGCGGCGCCGGGTCTGTCGCAGATTCGGCCCTGCCGATTTTGCCCAGGGTATGGTGCACTTCTGGAAAGCTCTGGATAATTTTATCGGTTTGCTGCAACAGTTCTTTGGCTTTTGTGATGGATATGCCGGGCAGGGTGGTCGGCATGTAGAGAAGATCCCCCTCGTTCAACGGCGGCATGAATTCGCTGCCGAGATTGGCCATGGGAAACCAGGTGGCGGCCAACACCCCCAGGGCGATCGCCACCGTTGTCTTTCTCCGCTTGAGAACCCATTTGATGAGGGGCAGGTAGAGACGGATAAAAAACCGGCTGATGGGGTTTCGCGCCTCTGGAAGGATTCTCTGGCGTATCAGGCACGCCGCGGCAAATGCACTCACCCCGAGGGCGGCAACTAGCGCCCACTCAGGCGGCTGCCAATCAATGAATGCACCCAAAATCGCTGCCGCAATGACCAGGACAACGGGCCCGGCGAGCGCTGCGATACTGATCCTGCGACGACGTTGCGGGGAGGTCTCCAGGGAGAAGGTATCCTCACGAATGAAGAGGGTCATGAGCACCGGCACAAGGGTGATGGCCAGAATCGACGAGGCGGCCATGGCAAAGGTCTTGGTGAAGGCCAGGGGTTTGAAGAGCCTGCCCGATTGCTCCTGAAGGCTGAACACCGGCAGAAACGACACGGTGATGATGAGGAGGCTGTAAAAAAGAGCGGGCCCCACTTCCTTGGCGGCCGCCAGCATAATCTCCGCGTGCGGCTTTTTGCCTTGATCCCTTTCCAGATGCTTATGCGCGTTTTCAACCATTACGACCGATGCATCCACCATGACGCCGATCGCGATGGCGATGCCGCCGAGGCTCATGATGTTGGCATTGATCCCGATCCAACGCATCACCAGAAGCGACATGAAAATCCCGATGGGCAGGGTAAAAATCGCTACGAAAGCGGATCGGAAATGCAGCAGAAAGATCATACAGATGAGGGCCACCACGATCATTTCTTCGACCAGTTTTTGAGTCAGGGTTTCCACCGCCCTCTCAATGAGCCCGGAGCGGTCATAACCGTCCACGATTTGAACGCCGGCGGGAAGTCCTTTTTCGAGGGATTTCAGTTTTTCTTTTACCTTACGGATCACTTCCAGGGCGTTTTCCCCGAAACGCATCACCACAATCCCGCCAACGGTTTCTCCCTCGCCGTTCCATTCGAGAATTCCCCGCCGAAGCTCGGGTCCTATCTGCACGTTCGCAATATTTTTCAAAAGGATGGGTGTTCCCATCCGGTCCACGCCCACGGCGATCTGCTCAAGATCCTCAAGGGATTTGATATAGCCGATACCGCGCACCATGAACTCGGTTTCTCCCATCTCTATGAGCTTTCCGCCGACATCGCGGTTGGATCGCTGAATGGCCATCCGGACCTTCTGAATGGGAATATCGTATGCCTGAAGCCTGTCCGGGTCGACCTCCACCTGGTACTGCTTGACGAAGCCGCCGATGCTGGCCACCTCGGATACGCCCGGTACGGCCGTGAGCTCATAGCGCAGATACCAGTCCTGAATGCTTCTGAGTCGTTGCAGGTCATGCGTGCCGCTGGTATCCTGCAGGACATACTCGTACACCCACCCGACGCCGGTGGCATCCGGCCCCAGGCTCGGGGTGACCCCTGCGGGCAGACGTCCCGCGACGAAGTTCAGGTATTCGAGAACCCGGGATCTGGCCCAGTACATATCGGTGCCATCCTCAAAAATGATATACACAAAGGAATAACCGAAAAATGAATACCCCCGGACCACCTTTGAGAAAGGGACGCTCAACATGGCGGTCGTCAGCGGATAGGTCACCTGATCTTCCACCACCTGGGGCGCCTGGCCCGGATACTCAGTGTAAATGATTACCTGAACGTCCGAAAGATCCGGTATCGCATCGAGGGGGGTGTGGACAATGGCCAGAATCCCGCCCAGTGTCAAAAACACGGTCGCAAGAATCACCAAAAACTTGTTTTTTATGGACCATTCGATTATTTTATCGATCATCGCGTCAACCTGTCTGTAGTCCGCTCACTGAAAAGATTTTCGGTATCCTAATTCATGTCGTCAAAAAAATCGTCCGCCGGTTTCGTAGGCTCTTCTTTCGGTCGTTTCGCTTCCATCATCTTCTGCACGGCCTCTTTCAGTTTCGATTCGGAGTCGAGCAGAAACTGGCCGGAAGTGACCACAGTCTCTCCGGGTGCGAGCCCGGAGAGGACTTGCACCATCCGGCCGTCCAGGGAAAGCCCGAGGGTGACCTCCCTGGGGGAAAATTTGTTGTTTTCCCGGGTGACGAAGACGACATTTCGTTTGCCGGACCGAATCACCGCTTCCGAGGGAATGATGAGCCCCTCGCCCTTTTTATTGCTTTGGATCTGGACATCGGCGTACATTTCGGGTTTGATGGAAAAATCCGGATTGTCGAACTCGAGAAGGACCACGATATCCCGGGTTTTTGCCTGAAGATAAGGATAGATAAACGAAACCTTGCCCTCAAATGATGTGCCCGGCTGATACGGTAAGCTCATGATCGCCCTTTGTCCCTCCGCCACCCAGGGAAGCTCGTATTCATAAATGTGCACCTCCACCCAGACCCGGCTCAGATCGGCGATTCGATAAGTCATGGTACCCGCCTTGATAGCGCTGCCCCGTTCCGCGTTTTTCATGGTCACAATGCCGCGAAAAGGTGATCGAATGGTCAGCGTCTTCTCGATCCGTCCGGTGGCCTCGATTCGCTGAATTTCACTTTCAGGGACGTCAAAATATTCCAATCGCTTGCGGGAGGATTGGAGAAAAGATCGGTTGCCGGTGCTTCCGCCGCTTCTCCTGAACGCGGACAGGTACTCTTCCTGTGCGGCCAGCAATTCCGGAGAGTAGATTTCGAAGAGCGGCTCGTCTTTTTCGACCTGTTTTCCGGCGAAATCGACATGTATCTTTTCAATCCAGCCGTTTATCTTAGGACTGATCTGAGCGATGCGCGTCTCGTCATAGGTGACATGCCCGTAGGTTCGAATGGTTCGGGTCAAGGCCCCCTTTTTCACCTTTGCGGTCCGGATTCCCATGTTCTGCTGGGTGACCGGATCGATGGAGACGGCCACGCCGCCCACGACTTCATCCTCATACACCGGCACAAGATCCATGCCCATGGCGCTTTTGCCGGGTTTGTCGTAGATTTCCATTGGATTCATGGGCGCCCGCCAGTAGGCGATTTTCCGCTCGGCCGTCCCCGTTTCCTGCGCGGCTGCGGCTGCGCCATCATCGCGTTTGGGCACGAGTTTCATGCTGCAAATGGGGCAAAGACCGGGTTCTTCCTGAATGATCCAGGGATGCATGCCGCAGGTCCAGAGCGTTTTCTTCTCGCCGGTGGCCTCGTCGGTGACCGATACGCCGTGGGACGGGTGAAAACCGAACATGTACACGGCGCCCATCGTCAGCGCCAGCGTAACGACCGCGGTCACCGCTACCACGAAAATCGCGGATCGGAAGCCTTTTTTGCCGCTGTCTTTTATGATGGCCATCATTTCCCTCCCATGCATGCTTTTTTTATCTCAATTCCCGATGGGCCTATACTTCTCTCAACTGTCAACGCTCAACGCTCAATTCTTTTATATCCACCCCGACCATCCGCGCCAGTTCGGCCCAGGATATCCCCAGATCCCGCTGCTTGCTCTCCAGGGTCAACCCGGCATTCAGCCATTCGGTGTACGAGCCGATCACATCGGCAAAAGAGACGGCGCCCGCCTCATATCCCTGGGTGGAGGCATCCAGAGCGGATCTGGAAAGTTTGATGACGGTGTCCCGGTACAGCGCCCTTTCCCTTTTGGCCCTGTCAAGATCGAACCAGGCGTTTCGGACCATGGTGATGGTTTCGGTCTCGGCCTTTTTCAGATCGTCCCGCATGGACGCCAGCTTTTTACGCGTCTGGCGAAGGTAGGCATCATCAGACCCGTACCAGGGCGTCATCGGCAGCCCGACGCCCCGTGTCGCCATCAGCGTCGTGGAAAAGGCGGGCTTTGTGGCCGAACTGCCCACCTGGAGGCCGGGCTCATCGTCATATAAGGAAAAATTAAGCGTGTACGGCGGCAGTATCATCGTTTCCGCCATTTCTATCATTCGCTCGGTCTTGCCCACCATGGCGCGCAACCGGCAAAGCTCCTGACGATGTTTGAGCGCCTGATCATAGAGGGGGAAAAGCGCCGGAATCGTGAAGGGGAGCGTCGTTGAGGCAAACGCGCCCACCCGGTTGGCAGGCCTTAGGTCTAAAAGCTCGAGCACTTTCAGTTCCAGGTTTTTTTGAGTTTCCTTCAGCGTGACCAATTCTTCAGCCAGTTTTTCTTTCTGGATACGCACCTTGATCACATCCTGATAGCTGGTTTTGCCGGCCTCGTATCGAATGGCGGCGACCGATTCCAGGTCGCTTAACAGCGACAGGGTCTCACGGGTAATCTGTTGCGCCTTCCGGTTAAACAGCAGGTTCCAATAAGTTTTCCTGGCAGCGGTGACGGCATCCCGGGCCGCGGCTTCCAGCGATTGCCGGGCTGCGGAGACGGCCTGGTTCACCACCTCGCCCTTGAGGGAAAGCAGGCCCGGGAATGGGAAATTGGGTTTGACGGTATCCTTTCCATTGCCCTTCATGGGGCCGACGGCCTGAGAAAGCGATTCCGTATAAACGCTGTAGGTTCTCAAGATTTCATCCAGATTCGATACCTGCCCGAACGCCTCGATGGCGGCCCGGAACTGGTTCTCGGCGGATTTGACCCCTGGGTTGCGTAACACCGTAAACGCTTCCAGGGCATCGAGTGAAATGCCCGAGGCAAGCGCTTTGGCAGTTGCCTGTTCGTCTTTGGCCGTTTGTCTGAAGCTTTCCGGCAAATTCAGGGCCGGTCGGTAAAAATGGGTGTCCTCAGGCATGCCCAGCGTTTTTTCCCAGCCGGCTGCAAGGGCTTCGATGCGCTTTTTTTCCGTCTCGAATGCCGCTCGATGATTCACCCGGGCGACGGTGGGATGGGGCGCAGGTTGCGCGTGCGGCATCAAATACGCTGGCGGGGCATAGGATTCCAGCTCCTTTTTCATGTCGCGATAGCCGCCGTGGGCCTGCGCGGCAATAAGTACCCAACTCATTCCCATTCCGATGAAAAAAGATTTACGATTCATTTTGCCTCCTTCCGGTCGGTACGCTCCGACAAATCCGCGCCTGTCAGGGATTGGCCGGCCAGGCGCTCCAGGCGGGCCAGATATTTGCCGTAATCGGCTTGGGCTCTGACCAGCGCCAATTGGAAATTGTACCAAACGGACTGGGTTTCCACAAAATCCGAAAAACTCGATTCCCCCTCCTGAAACCAGGTTTCGGCGAGCGACATCGACTTGGCGGCCTGGGGGAGCAGGTCTTTCTCATACAAGCCGATGATCCTGGCCGCGTTCTGCAGACGAAAATAGGTTGCGCGAATATGGGCGAAGCTGTCATTTATCCGGGCCGATTTGGCGGCCTGAGAAGCCGCCAACTCCGCCTTCGCTTTTTCCACGCGACCCTTATTTTTCCCAGGCCAGAGCGGAATCGTGACCCCGAATTGGACCCCGAGCGCATCGTCTCCCGCGTCCCGCGGCGGCGCCATGACATCGGGGTCCCCGATTCCGGCATAGAAGAGGCCCACTTTAAAATTCGGCAGGTACTGATACCTGGCCAGGCTCAGACCGGCATCGGCTTTTTGTATCTGAGCCTCCATCATCCGGATTTCTTCCTGATTCTTTTCCGCCAGGCGATAAATCTCCGCGAGGGTGACGGCGACCGGCTGAAGTGCGATCGATTCAAGGGGGCCGATTTCGGCATCCGGCGGCCGGTTCAAAAGGCTGTTCAATTTGGCGATCTCGGTTTCTTCCAGATCCGTTAAAAGGAGCACATCATAGCGAAGCTGCCCGGCCTGGGATTGGGTTTTGACGACATCGATAAACGCTGCCCGATCCGCCGCATAAGCCGTTTCGGCTATCTTTCGCAAGTGGTCCAGCAACTTGATCTGTTGCTCGGCGACATCGCGTGCTTTTTGAATATAGAGCAGCTCGTAAAAGGACTCGCGAACCGACACCACCACATCCCTCACGGTCTTGTCCAGGGTCAGCCGCGCCATCCGGGCCTCCGCTTCCACCATATCCCCCATTTTGGAAAGTTTGCCAGGAAAGGGGATACCCTGGGACAGCGCGGCGTTCCAGTCCTGAGGCCCTATCCGCGTTTCAATGGGATCCGGGAAATACGTTACCATCAGCTGCGGGTCCGGATAGGCGGTTTCGATGCGGTAGGTTTCCACCACAGCCCGCCATTTTTCACGGGCCGACTGAATCTCCGGATTTTGGCTGATCGCAACCATCATCAAATCGTCGACAACCGCCCGCCGCTGAATCCGCGCTTCTGTTTCTGAAGATTCAGAATCGGCCATCGATGCGGTCATCAATCCCGGAAGGAGGCATCCGAGCATTGCAATCATAATAAGAGGCATCTTTTTCATCACTGGCTCCCTTGCTTCAACCCATATGAAATTCTATATCGTTTATTGTCCAGCCCGATATTGTCCGCTCTCTTTTTCAATCATTAACATTAATGCATTAGCAACTTGACAGTCAAAAGTTATTGAGGCCATCAAGCGGCCACTTTTAGCCGTCCAGCCTGAGATGGCTAGCGCTTGCTCTGACTTATTTGATAAATCGCAGTGTGCTTGAATCTGCGAAAATGATGATAGAATTCATGCTGAATGACTATTATAAATCTTGGAACTAAGCATTTTTCAAATTAGCGTGTAACAGGATTATGGGGAGCAGCGCCCAAAATCAACCTTGCCATAACAACCTTGCCATAAGAAGGTGCAATATCCACTCAACAGCACCTTAATTTCTCTTCAATTTATCCGCCCATTTTTACCATGTTTAATCGGGCTGAAGCCACCCCAACATTTTGGGGTGGCTTCAGCCCGATTTACTATTGCAATTGCCAATATTTTTCTTTATAAAAAGCAAGATCTTATCTTAATTCCCGGAAATTTAAAACTAGGCGCTTGGGCGGCATTGCGTCTGACCGCTACCATTCTAATGGCCTTGCTGTATCTGAACGCTTCGATTCCCAAGGAGTTTTTTTATTTTGACGTTTAAGCGCTTTTTTTCCACCTGTGCGGCTTTGACCCTGTTGATCGTATCGTCCGTGGTCGGGCTTAATGTCTATATGAATGATTACGGTTTGTTCGGAAATGTGAAGGGCGCCTCGATACCGATTTACGCAAATGAAAGAACATCCAAGTATCTTATGTCCTTTAATTATATTCCCGCCAACTTCGAAGGGCTTCTGATCGGCTCATCTGTTTCCAACAGCCTGAATACTCAAAAATTAAGCCCACACAGGGTTTATAACGGATCCCTGGAAGGCGGCAATTATTCCGAGCTTCGCCTTATTGCGGAAAACGTTTTCCGGAAGGGAAATTCGAAATTCTTGATCGTTTGCCTTCATCCCTACACCTCCCAAACCCACGGCAGAAGATCCTCTTTCATGCGACCCCATGAATATTGGGAGTCATTGGGGTCGTTGGCCATGATTGAGCTTTACCGGCGAAAACTTCTCGTTCACTTCGGCAAACGAAAGGCGATCTGCAACGATTACGGGGCCTACGAAAAAGATTTTTCGAGAAAAAACCGCGCTTCCAAGGAACTTATTTCAGCAAGAGCCGCGGCAATTCTGAAAGAAGGAAAGAAAATCACCATCGACGCCATCGCATACCAAGAGCTGGCTGATCTTCTCGGTCAGGCCAGAGCGCTTGGAATACCCATTTTTGCTTACTACCACCCTTACCCCTACGATATTTTTGAAATGATAAAGGAAAGCTATCAAGATTACCGCGACAGGATGGACAAACTGTTTTCGAACACCGATGTCGTCTGGGATTTCAATACGGAAACCTATTTCCTGTTCAGAAAAGATTACGACAACTACAGTGATGAAGGACATCTGAGTCTAAAAGGGGCTGATTTTGTTTTGAAAGAAATAAAAAACAGGCTTAATGGGCGCTGAAGTTTAAAAGAATGGCGCAACCGACCGTGTCGAGTTTTTAACCCATCGAACCCTTTTGATGCGCAAGTATCTTCTCTACTTCCGCCATTACGATTTCCGTGGTGATCTCCTTCATACAAATGTGGCTGTTTTTTTCGCATCGGCGCTGAAAGCAAGGCGAGCAGGCCGCAGCCGTGCGAATGACCTGGTGCCCTGCGCCGAAGGGTCCGGTGCGCCAGGGAGCGGTAGGCCCGAAAATCGCCGCCACCGGCGTCCCGACGGCTGCAGCCAGGTGCATCGGCCCAGTATCCGTCGAAACCACGCACACGGCTTTGCGGTAAATCGCCGCCAGCATTTTCAAACTGGTTTTACCGGCAAGATTAGCGGCGGATTTTGTCATCATGGCACGAATCTCTTCGATAACCGGCACATCCGCCTTTGCCCCCGTAAAAACGATTTCCACGCCATGGATACTGATGAGCCGATCGGCCAGATCGCTAAACCGGTCATTGAACCACAGCTTGGTATCCCAAAGCGCCACGGGATTTATCGCCAGCAGGGGACGGGCGGCATTCATGCCATGAGCGGCCAAAAGGGCTTTAACCTGCCTTTCATCGTCGGCCGATATGGGAATGTCATACACCACCTCGCGGGAATGCACCCCGATGGCCTCGATCAGCATCAGTTGCCGGGTCAGAGCATGAATCTCCATATCCACAGGCGCCACCCGCTCATTTAAGACCAGGTAACTGTGCTCCATGTGCTGCATGCCCTTGCCGAACCCGATTTTACGGTGGCCTCTCGCCAGGAAGACCAGCAGTGCGCTTTTCAGCAGGGCGTGAAAATCAATCACGACATCATACCGGGTATCGCGAAGCTGCTGAATAAAGGCCGTGATTTCCCGCAGCGCAGTTTTCCATTGCGGCCCTTTAAGTTGTTTTATCCACTGCTTTCGCCTGGAAACGATCACCCGGTTCAGGGCCGGGTGTCCGATGATGAGCTCCGCCGCCGCCGCTTCCACCACCCAGGTGATTTGCGCCTGCGGGTATTGACGGCGAATGGCGTTTAAGGCCGGCAGTGTGTGAATCACATCGCCGATAGCGCTGAGTTTGACAATCAGAATGTTCACAAGAGATCCTTTACGGCATTAAACACCTGTGCCACGCCGACGGCCTTCATGCACTCCATGTGCCCCAGCGGACAGACCGGCTTCATGCAGGGACTGCAAGCGATCGGCGCGCGAATGATACGGCTGGAATCCGCATAGGGACTCGTGGTGGTGGAATTGGTGGAGCCGAAAACCGCCACCAACGGGGTATTAAATGCCGCAGCCACATGCATGAGCCCGGAATCGTTGGTTACAAACGCAGCGCACCGGTCGATGAGGGCCATGGCTTCCCCCAGGGTAGTATTCCCGCTTAAATCAACGGCCCGTGATGACATCATGTGCGTAATGCGCCGGCCAAGCGCCTTATCCGACGGGCCGCCGAAAATCAGAATCGTCGCGCCGAATGCCTTGCTTAACCGGTCGCCCAGTTCGGCATAGCGCTCCGCGAGCCACTGCTTGGCGGGCCCGAAAGTGGCGCTGGGATTTAAGCCGATCAAAAGATTCGCATCGCCAACGCTATGGGTTTCAAGCACGTTTTGGGCGCCCTGCTTGTCCGATTGCCTGAGAAACAGTTCAAGCCGTTGGTCCCCGGTCAAAAGCCCCGCGCCCTTTAATATCTCCAGATAATACCCGGTCTGATGAATCGATTTGATTTGCTTTGTGCAGCGAACCGGATGGGTCAACAGCAGCCTGCGGCCGTCCGTGTCAAAACCAATCCGCGTGGGGATGCCCGCCAGAAAGGCGATGAGCGCCGCCTCAATGGCATTTTGGAGAAGAATGGCGGCATCAAACCGGTATTTTCGAAGATCTTTGGCAAGCCGGATCGTACCGTCAAAGCCCTTGTGCCGGCCATGGGCGTCATAGAGGATGACGTCATCCACATGCGGGCTGTGGTCGAACACCGGCGCCACCCAAGGCTTCGCCAGTATCGAAATATGGCTATTCGGAAAGTTCTTTCGAATGGCCCGCACCGCGGGCGTAGTCATCACAGCATCTCCGATCCAGTTGGTGGACCGAATCAGTAGCCGCCGGGTTTGTTGAATTTGTTCCCTGCCTATTCGCATAAAATGATTCACCGTCTTTGCGTTGCATGGTCCGATCGGCCTGAAAACCGGGGAAATTTTTTCCTTGAACTCGGGATAAAACGCATTCCCTAATAGGAGCAACCCGGTTCAATGTCAAGACGGAACAGTTATTTTAAGCCATCCCCGCGGCACCGCTAATGCCGCTTCATTCAAATAGCGATGCGATAGGCCCGGGGTATCCATGGAACAGAAATTGTAATCCGAACCATTTTTTGATATGGCAATCGAACCATCTTTGATTCATTTGATTCTTTCGAAAAACGGTGCCCTATTCCCGGAGAGTAACGGACCATGCCTTACGATGAAATTGATCTTGCCGGCATTAAAACCTATTCGGCTACGCAGCGAGCTTCCAAGGTGGATGTAACGAGCGAAGCCATCCCCCCACGGCCGGGAATGCGGTTTCGTGAATTTTTGGACGGTCTGCCCGATATTTTAAAGGCCAAGGATTTAAAATCTCTGGCAAAGGCCGTTGTCCGTGCCCGGCAATCGGGAAAACCGGTCATCGTGATGTTCGGCGGGCATGTCATTAAAACCGGGTGTGCGCCGATATTGGCAGCCCTTGCCGAAGACGGATTTTTGACCCATTTCGCCTCAAACGGCTCAGCCGCCATTCATGACACGGAACTGGCCCGATTCGGCCACACCTCGGAGGACGTGGCCTCTCAGCTTGAAGACGGCTCTTTCGGCATGGCCGCGGATACGGCCCTTCTGGTAAACACCGCGGCCAAAAAAGCGGCCGGCGGCAAGGAAGGCTTCGGCGAGGCGGTCGGTGCGCTGCTTGAAGCAGAAAAAGCCCCTTTTATCGACCGCGCGCTGATCGCCTGTTGTTATCGGCTGAAAATCCCGTACACCCTTCATGTGGCCCTTGGCACCGATATCGTTCACCAGCACCCCACGGCCAGCGGGGCCGCCATCGGGGAAGCCTCCTTGCGGGATTTCAGGATTTTTGCCGCCACTGTGGCCAAACTAGGAGACGGCGGCGTGGTGTTAAATCTCGGCAGCGCCGTGATCATGCCGGAGGTGTTCTTAAAAGCCCTATCCGTGGCCCGCAACCTGGGGCATTCGGTTACAAACTTCACCACCGGCAATTTCGACATGATTCAGCACTACCGGCCCACCGTCAATGTGGTCTCCCGCCCGGTGCTTTCAGGCGGCGCCGGCTTTGCCCTTACCGGACATCATGAAATCATGATTCCCCTTCTGGCGGCGGCGATATATGAATATGCAGACTCCGTCGAAAGTTGATCGTCGTCGGCCGCAATGATAGAAAATCGTTGAGCCGATGAGGCAATGAGTGGTAACAACGCCGTGTATCCACTCGTAACCTATTGTGATGAGGCGCTCATGTTTACTCGAATGATCGATGCCCACATTCAGTGCTTTGAAAACTTAAAGGCACTAGAGGCAATCGTAACCAAAACCGGCGCGCTGCTGCTCAAGACCCTGCGCAACGGCGGGAAAATCCTGGTCTGCGGCAACGGCGGCTCCGCAAGCGATGCGCAGCATTTTGCAGCGGAAATTGTCGGCCGCTTTGAAAAGGAACGGCGGGCCTTTCCAGCCATCGCCCTGACCACGGACAGCTCGATTTTGACTGCCATTGCCAACGACTACGATTATACGCAGGTGTTTTCGCGCCAGGTGGAAGGCTTGGGCACGCCAAAGGATATGCTCCTCGGTATTTCCACCTCGGGCCAATCCGCAAACGTCATCATGGCCGTCCAAAAAGCGCGCGCCATGGGCATGGGAACCATCGGGCTTCTGGGCAAGGACGGCGGAGCGCTCAAAGCGCTCGTGAATGAGGCGGTGGTGGTATCGGATGCAACCACCGCCCGCGTACAAGAAGGCCATATTTTCATATTGCATTATTGGGCGTGGCAGATTGAAAATGGGTTAATCGAACAACAGGAGTCTCAGCCTTGAAAATCAACGTGGATGCCAATCAATTGGCCGCATCTTTAAAAAAGACCCGAATTCTGGTGGTCGGGGATATCATGCTGGACTGCTATTTCTGGGGTGAGGTCAGCCGAATATCCCCTGAGGCGCCCGTCCCGGTTGTGACGGTGGGGAAAAAAACCTGGTCCCTGGGCGGAGCGGGGAATGTGGCCACCAATTTATCAGGCCTTGGCTGCGAGGCGGCCCTGATCGGCGCTACTGGCCGGGACTGGGCCGGAGAGCATCTCAGGGAACTCTTATCCGCAGCGGGCGTTGCCGATTTAACCGTGACCGAAGCCACGCGGCCGACCATTACCAAAACAAGGGTCATGGCCCAACGCCAACAGATCGTCAGGCTCGACGAAGAGGAAACCCGCCGTCTGGCCGCCGACACGGAAACCAAGATTCTGAACGCCGTCAAGGCGGAATTGCCCCGGTGCCGGGCAATGATTTTATCGGATTACGGCAAGGGAATGTTTCTCTCAGCGGATTTCACGCAACAACTCATCGGCCTGGGGTTAAGCCGCCGCATTCCGGTACTAGTAGATCCCAAGGGCGCAGACTGGCTGCGCTATAGCGGCGCAACCTGCATCACCCCCAACACGGCCGAATTAGAAGGCGTTGTCGGAAAAAAATTGGACGATGAGACCCTGCTGACAAAAAAAGCCGGTGCACTCAGAGAAAAATTGCGTCTTGAATGGCTGCTCGTAACCCGTGGTTCAAAGGGCATGGGGCTTTTCGGAAACCAGCCCACCCCCATGATTCTTGCCGCAAAAGCCAGGGAAGTCTTTGATGTTTCCGGCGCCGGCGACACGGTCATCGCCACCCTGGCTGCTGCCGCAGCAACG
Source organism: Desulfobacterales bacterium (assembly GCA_034003325.1). NCBI lineage: Bacteria > Pseudomonadati > Thermodesulfobacteriota > Desulfobacteria > Desulfobacterales > Desulfobacterales bacterium. Next base: position 56,278 of record JAVEYW010000021.1, on the reverse strand, counting down.
GGTATGATCTTTGCGCAAGCCGCGGCGGTTTCAAATCTGGCCGCCGGAATCGTGGTCGGCAAACTCGGCACGCAACCGATTCTATGGGAAGAATTAGAGCAGGCCCTCACCACGGAAAACGGGAAAGGCATCGCTCCCCCCGTGCTCAAGGTCGCCACCCTTTCGGCGGCCCGCGACACGCTGGAAAATTGGCGGTTAAAAGGAAATAAAATCGTCTTTACGAACGGATGCTTTGACTTGCTGCATCCCGGGCATGTGAGCCTGCTGCACCAGGCCCGGCATCTGGGAGACAAGCTGGTTGTCGGCCTCAATACCGATGCGTCCATCAAACGATTAAAGGGGGATGCCCGCCCCATTCTGGCCGGAAAAGACCGCGCCGCCATCCTCAGTGCGCTGGAAGATGTGAGCCTGATCGTTTTTTTTGACGAGGACACCCCGCTGGATTTAATCGGTGCGCTGAAACCCGATATCCTGGTGAAAGGCGCGGATTATACCATCGAGGCGGTCGTGGGCAGGGAGATTGTTGAATCCTATGGGGGAAAAGTATGCCTCGTGGATATTCTCGACGGCTACAGCACGACCAATATTGCGAAAAAACTATCCGCTACCGGCCGCTGATTCGCCCATTATTCAACCTCGCTGCTACCGTGTGTTGCCGTTATTGTATGCATCGATCGCCTTATGGAGCGTCTTTACGGCCAACTGAATACAATGATGTTTCTTGACCGGAATCTCTTCAAGCACGCCAAAGATGGTGCCATCGTTAATTTCCCTCGCCTCCGCCAGGCTTTTCCCTTTGATCAGATCCACGGCGGCCATGGCAGCCGATACCGCGCCGGCGCACCCCATGACTTCATACTTGGCGTCCAGTATGGTGCCGTCCTGAATTTTCAGATAAACGCCCATGGTGTCCCCGCAGGTGCCGGTCATTTCGCTGACCTGGTCGGCATCGGGAATGCTGCCCATATAGGGCTTTTCGATATAATAATTTATCGCCTTATTAGAATAGCCGGCAACGGCGAGCATCTTCCGGGTGCCGTCCACACAGGCATTGCAAGCATCTTGATTCTGGCTCATATTCGTATCTTTCAGTGCTGACATCCGCTCAGGCCCTGATGGCCGGCGCATGTCTGGTTCATGGAGTGGGTTAAATACGAATTTTATTTTTGCATGTCAATCCATTCCCCGGAAGAATATCTTCCACAACGATCATTCCAGAATGAAATCAGTCGGCCATCCCGATAAAGCCGAAGAACCGAGCAGGCCTCTTCGCATTGCTTGCAGACAAAACTGCTGATGTCGTGCAGCCGATTCAGCAATTCAAAGCCCTGAAAGGCCGGCTGTCCGGTTTTGACCATGGACGCCAGGAGCGCGGCCCCGTAGGCCCCGGCCACCCCGAAATAGGGAGACACATGAAATTCCAATCCGGTCTGTTCCTGAAATTCGCGCACAATCCCCTTATTGGCCGCGACTCCCCCTTGAAACACCACCGGCGCCAGAATCGGTTTTCCTTTGGCCACCGATCCCAGATAATTTCTCACCAGCGCACGGCATAAACCCGCCACGATATCATGGGTTGGAATCCCGATCTGCTGTTTGTGTATCATGTCGGTTTCGGCAAATACCGTGCAGCGGCCGGATATGCTCGCCGGATTGTCGGAAGACAGGGCCATCTCCCCCATCTCGTCCACGTTAATGCCAAGACGCCCTGATTGCTGATCCAGAAAAGAGCCGGTTCCAGCAGCGCAAACGGTATTCATCGCAAAATCAACGGCCATGCCGTTCTTAAGAAGGATGATCTTTGAATCCTGGCCGCCGATCTCCACAATGGTCCGAGCTTCCGGCATCATTTTGACGCCTGCCAGGGTATGGGTCGTAATCTCATTTTTCGCAATGCCCGCATTGATCAGTCGCGCGGCCAAGTGACGGCCGCTGCCCGTGGTGGCCGCGGCACGCACGCGCGCCCCCGCAAACGTTTCCGCCAGCCGTTTCATCATGGCGTGCATGGAACCCAACGGATCCCCATGGGTTCGAAGATACACGTGATCCATCATCGCAAGAGAGGCCGCATTCAGCGCGACCATCTTCGTGCTCACCGAGCCCACGTCAATTCCCAGAAATATTTCAGTGGATAGTGATGCCATGAACCATATCCAAAAATGCCTCGACCCGGGTCGAAGTATTATCTGCCTGTCCCGAATGCCCTCTGAAGATACCGGCGACCAACGTGAAAATCACCAGTTTATCTGGTGCATATTCTGGTTGGCATTCAATATGGTGTCCCCGCAATTCCTTTATAGATGTTAGCTCTCTATTTCAAACAGTTTGATAGATATTATTTTTTGATAATGCTCAAAATCTTGATCATTGGTAAAGATGGGAATGTCGATTCTATTTGCTACTGCAAAAATCAGAAAGTCAATATGCGATCCTTGAACTTCCTTTTTTCGGCATTTACTACTGAATTCAGCAGCTAGCTCATAATCACCGTCCAGGATAGGTGTATTTTTAAAATAAGATAGTTTTTCTCTTAATGTTAGATACTTGTGCGGATCGCTATCGCCAGAAAGGATTTCTTGTCTAATAGGTCCAATGATTATGGCTCTCTGATCTTGAATTAGAGAGGTAAGCGTATCGATCTTGGATTGATAATCTTTATTGTGTGAGCAAAGTGCATAGGACCATATTGGTGTATCAACCAGGACTTTCAACGCGTTCTTCCCCTTTTATAGTCATAATTGGAATCGGTGTCCATTTTCCCAAAAATATTTATTATTTCCAGTTGCTTATGCCTATATACAAACTCTTTAAGAGCAAGGTTGACGGTGTCCTTTTTTACACACCATATTACACATTGAATTGTGTGTAAATAAGTGTGGCGAGCCCTGTTACTCAATATTGCTAAAATTTTTATTAGGGGGGAAATGGCCAATCTGAACCTACTGGCAATCATGTTCTGCGCGGGCGTAACCATCGCATTGCAACCGTGCGGCGCAGCTGATCACCGGCTTAATCCTCGACCATTACGGTGCGTTCGGGATAAGGGAGATTCACTTCGACCTGAAACGGGCACTGGGTTGCGCACTCCTTGCCTGCGGAGTGATCCTGATCGGGAAACGCTGAGCCCAAAACCGGTAGTGCCTGAATGCGCAACACAGGTTTTTAAACCGATTTTTTTCGCTCTGTAATCTGCTTTGCCGCATCTAAATATTTTTGACTTGATGGCTCCGCCCAGGAACGCTCGCTCTATCCTTAAAGCATTCATTTTGTGGTTTCCGGGTGCGCCATCGGCATAGGAAACGCAATGGTAAATCCCGGACATTCTGGCCGCTGAACCTGGTAGTTTTCCACCCCAATCGCGTATATGCTCAAATTCCCCCTCGTCGGAAAGTTTCTTCTCAACATCATGCGCGAACTCCCGCCACTGCCGGTGCGCTTCCTCATCAAAAAGGATTGTAACCACTTCCTCGCCGCAGGGAATGTCCAGCAGTTTGAAAATCACCTTTGGGCCAAGGGTTATTGCGTGGATACAGTTGGGTTGGATGCGGACATGATACGTAAGTTTGTCCGCTACCAGGAAAAGAAAGAGCAGCAAGTAGAACAACTACAACTGTTTGATTAAGGATTTGAAACCGGCGCAACTCACATGGCCCGCCCCCTATGGGGGAATTTTTTCAAAGCCGCGCCCAGCGGGTGCGGATCTTTACTATCCGCCGCGTCTTTTGCCTTGCATGAATGAGTTGCCGGGCGATATATTGGCGATTAAATACGCTGGCTTTTTCGTAACGCCATTTCCGTGCCTTTTCCGTCGAATCCGGGCGCTTTGGGATTACGCGCCAAAGGAGGACTCATGACCATCGTAATGACTCCCTATAAACCCCAACACCCGATTCGCGTGGTAACCGCCACCTCCCTTTTTGACGGCCACGATGCGACCATCAATATCATGCGGCGAATCCTTCAGGCCACCGGGGTTGAAGTGGTTCATCTGGGCCATGACCGGTCCGTTCAGGATGTCGTAACAGCCGCCATAGAGGAAGATGCACAGGGAATCGCTCTTTCGTGTTACCAGGGCGGGCATGTTGAATTTTTCAAGTTTATGGTCGATCTGCTTAAAGAGCGGGGGGCCACGGGCATCAAAATTTTCGGCGGCGGCGGCGGCGTGATTGTCCCGGAAGAAATCAGGTCGCTTGAAGCCTATGGCGTGACCAAGATTTATTCTCCGGAGGACGGCGCGACCATGGGCCTTCAGGGAATGATCAATCACATGGTGCAATTGATGGATGTGCCCATTGATGTTGCGGCACTGCCGGCGACGAGCGAATTGACGCCGGCGAATAAACGTGCGGTGGCGCGGTGGATCAGCGCCATGGAGTTGGCCAAGGCCGGTAAAAACGGTCATCTTGCGAACCTTCGGGCCGAGCTGGCCCGGCGCCTGAATAAGGCAAAAGTGCCGGTCGTCGGCATCACTGGCACGGGCGGAGCCGGAAAATCCTCCTTGACCGACGAGCTGATTGTCCGGCTGCTGCATGATTTAAAGGAAATTTGCGTGGCGATTATCTCCTGCGATCCGAGCCGCCGGAAAACAGGCGGCGCGTTGCTGGGAGATCGCATTCGCATGAATGCGATCGGCGGTGAGCGGGTGTACATGCGCAGTCTGGCCACCCGGGCGTCTCATGCGGAGATTCCCGAAGCGCTTGACGACGCCATTACGGTTGCAAAAGCGGCCGGGTTTGATCTGGTGATCGTGGAAACGGCCGGGATCGGCCAGGGGGACTCGCAGGTGGCGGATTTATCCGATGTGTCGATCTATGTCATGACCAGCGAGTTCGGCGCCGCTTCCCAACTGGAAAAGATCGACATGCTGGATTTTGCCGACATCGTAGTGGTCAATAAATTTGAAAAGCGCGGTTCCGAGGATGCGGTCCGGGATGTCCGAAAACAGGTGCAGCGCAACCGCAATACCTGGCTTCAATCGCCCGAAGAGATGCCGGTGTACGGCACGATTGCCGCCAAATTCAACGATGACGGCGTTACCGCGCTCTATCACGGCCTGCTGGACGCCACTGCCCAAAAGACCGGCGTTACCTTTCAATCGCGCCTGCCGCGGCCGGCCGCAAAGACATCCTCGTCCAAAACCATTATTATTCCCCCGGAGCGCACCCGGTATCTTTCTGAGATATCGGACGCTGTCCGGAATTATCATAAGCAAACCTGCCGACAGGCTGAGCGGGTCCGAGCGGCCTGGCATTTGAAAGAATCCCTGGCGCAGCTTGAAGCGGACACTAAAGAGGCGTCTGGTTCTTCTTTACTTGCGCAGTTAAAAGCGGCAATCGCTGATGCGGAAGCCGCGCTGACGCCGGACACGCGCGGCGTGCTCACCGAATGGGAAGGAATCAAATCCGATTATGCCGGGGATGAGCTGGTTTATCCGGTCCGGGATCGTGAGATTCGTCAGGGGCTCTCAAGCGAGTCTTTGGCCCATTTAAAGATTCCCAAGATCGTGCTCCCCGGTTTCTCCGATCCCGGTGAGATTTACCGATGGATGCGGGAAGAAAACGTGCCGGGCCGGTTTCCGTATACAGCCGGCGTATTTCCGCTGAAACGATCCGACGAAGATCCCACCCGCATGTTTGCCGGTGAGGGCGGTCCCGGTCGAACCAACCGGCGATTTAAACTCTTGTCCGGAACGTACCCGGCCAAGCGGCTTTCCACGGCCTTTGATTCGGTGACGCTCTACGGGCATGATCCGGACACCCGGCCGGATATTTACGGCAAAATCGGAACCTCGGGCGTGAGTATCTGCACCCTGGAGGATGCCAAGACGCTCTATGATGGCTTTGATCTATGTGCGCCGAGTACCTCCGTATCCATGACCATCAATGGGCCCGCGCCCATCATGCTGGCCTTTTTTCTCAATACGGCCATTTCTCAACAGGTGGAAAAGTTTCGGGCTGAGACCGGAAGGGAGCCCACCCCCGAAGAATACGAAACCATTTGCAATCACGCCCTTCAAAATGTTCGCGGCACGGTGCAGGCGGATATTTTAAAGGAGGACCAGGGCCAGAACACCTGCATTTTTGCCATTGATTTCGCCCTAAAAATGATGGGTGACATTCAGCAGTATTTTATCGAGAAAAAGGTCCGGAACTTCTATTCGGTTTCCATCTCCGGCTATCATATCGCGGAAGCGGGCGCCAACCCCATCACGCAGTTGGCCTTTACCCTGGCGAACGGTTTTACCTATGCCGAGTATTATTTGTCCCGGGGCATGGACATCAACAGCTTTGCGCCGAATTTTTCCTTCTTTTTCTCCAACGGGCTTGATCCGGAATACACGGTGATCGGCCGGGTGGCCCGTCGCATCTGGGCCATCGCCATGCGGGATTTGTACGGCGCCAACGAGCGCTCCCAGATGTTAAAATACCACATTCAGACCTCCGGCAGATCCCTGCACTCCCAGGATATTCAGTTTAACGATATTCGTACGACGCTTCAGGCTTTATGCGCCATTTACGATAACTGCAACAGCTTGCACACCAACGCCTTTGATGAGGCCATCACCACGCCGAGCGCCGAATCGGTGCGCCGGGCGCTGGCCATTCAACTCATTATCAACCGGGAGTGGGGGCTGACGAAAAATGAAAACCCCAACCAGGGCAGTTTCATCGTGGAGGAGTTGACCCGGCTCGTCGAGGAAGCGGTTCTGGCGGAGTTTGACCGGCTGACCGAGCGCGGCGGAGTGTTGGGCGCTATGGAAACGGGATATCAGCGCAGCAGAATTCAGGAAGAATCCCTTTATTACGAACTGCTTAAAAACAGCGGAGAAATGCCGATCATCGGCGTTAATACCTTCAGAAACCCCGATGCGGATCTTGCGGAAATGGCCGGAGAGCTGGAACTGGCCCGGGCTTCGGACGCGGAAAAGGACGAGCAGTTAAAGCGCCTTTCGGACTTTCACGCCGCGCACCGGTCGGAGGCGCCGGCTGCTCTTGCCCGGTTGCAGCAAACCGCGCTTTCCGGCGGCAACATTTTTGCCGAACTGATGGAGACGGTCAAGGTCTGCAGCCTCGGCCAAATTACCCGCGCGCTGCACGAAGTGGGTGGAAAATATCGCCGGAATATGTAATAACGCCTTTAATCTCACGCCCCGAACCGGGCCGCCAAAGCATTCAGCGCTATGTTGGTCGCGATCTCATTGTGCGGAATCAGCGCATATCGCCATGGTTTTCCACCATAACCGGCTGTGTAATTTGAAGCATTGGCGCACCATTTCATGGCCGCCTCTTTTTTCGCGATCACGATCACGTCATCCATCTGATTGCTGGCCTTCGGTTCAAGCATGAAAATCGTATCTGTTGTTTCAGCCACAAAATCCGGCTGATATTCCAGATAGGCTGCACCATGACGATAAAAAATCTGGAACTGACCCTTGGCGGGCTTGAACCACTTCATTGCATCCCGTTCAAGGATCATGGCGAGTTTGCGCTCAGCTTCCGAGCCGAATTTCTGGACCGGATAGAGACAGCGCCCGAATCCCCCGAAAAGGTATTTGGGCATGTTGCTTTTGTCCTCCGGTGATATGCGATAATCGAGGTGCGGTTCTGCAACCGAATAAGAATAGGCGCTTTCTTTGAGTTCGGTAAACCCTTTGCTGACCATTACCTCGTACCCGATCGCCTCCTCCCAGTAGTGGGCCTGCATCTGTGCGTGAATAAATCGTACGATATCCCGCTGGTGGCAGCGCAAGACTTTTCCTGTCTCCTCCTCGGAAAGATAGGTTTGAAAATGCCGCACCGTCTGGCCCGCAAGATTATATAGAAGATCGGCATGATCATCGTAGGAAATGTCATCGAAATCCATCAGGCCGCTCACCACATAATCCTCAAGGCGCGCTTCCTCGATGCCACCGCGGCCCAACGCTAACACGTCCAGTTGACGGGTCCGTAGATGTTGAATCCACAAATCGTCTGAAACCGCCGGATACTTCAGCGTCTTTAGGTCGAGTGCAAACGCCTTGAAACCGGTCTTTACATCCCCCGTAGGCACCACAATGATACGCGGAATATCGATGGTTTGCTGCGTCATCAGGTCAATGGTTTTTGCCACCACGGCTGCGATATCCGGTTTTCTTGTAACCCCCTGCAATTCCATTTGTGCGGGAGGTTGGCGTTCCGTCACCGCCGCGACGATGACGGATTGCATCTCCGGTTTTTTCAAGTGGGCAACACCCGGCAGTTTCCGCGGCTGGTTCGAAAGTCCGTAAATCACCTCACAGGCCGTCCGGGCTATTTCTTGTTCTGCCGGGGAAGAAAATACCGATGGTTCCTCCGCTCCGGCCAAACGGGTGACGGTCGTAACATGATCCGGTTTTGCCCCTATCTTTTCCGTAAGCAAGGGTCGCGATATGACGGTTGCGGTCTTCCGGTTCAGCTCCGCATCGTCCAGTACCAATGCCTGAATGCGGATGGTGGAATCGGGCCGGCTGGCCTCGTCGATGATTTCCTGGAATTTATCATGCGCGACGATGTTCAGCCGATCCACCGCCATCACCCCGGTCCGTTTGCCGAAGGGCAAGCGCAGGCCCCGGCCGATGGACTGCTCGATGAGAATGCGCGCGTTGGCCGCCCGCAGCGGAACAATAGTGTAAAGGTTGGTGACATCCCAGCCCTCTTTCAGCATGTTGACGTGGATAACGATCTCGGTGGGCTCATCCGTCTGCTCCACTTTCAGCAACCGCTCGATCATCTCTTCCTCGTCCTTGCCGGTCCGGCTGGAATCCACCTGTATGACCTTATCTTTATATTGACCGTCGAAAAAGGTGCCGGATTGAATCATCTGCACCAGATGGGCCGCATGGGTGGTGTCGCGCGCAATCACCAGCAGGAACGGTTTGACCATGGGGTTGCCGCTCTCCCGGGCATAGGTTTCCAATTCCACCTTGACGATTTCATGCAGGCGCAGCCCGTCCTCAAGCTTCAGGCGTTCGATTTCTTCGGGCGCCATCCCGGCCGGATTAAAATTCTTTCGCGTTACCACCGCCGGTTCCTTCACAAACCCATCTGTCATGGCTTTGCCAAGCGGATAATCAAAGATCACGTTCTTGAACGGCACCGCCCCGCGGCTGGTTTCCACAAAGGGTGTCGCGGTCAACTCCAGGCCCAATATGGGCTATAGTTCGTTGATGGCCCGCACGCCGGCGCTGGCCCGGTATCGATGCGATTCGTCCATGAGCAGCACCAGGTCGGGCAACGCGGCCAGATAGTCGAAATAACTCTCGCCGATGTATTCGGACAGGCGTTTGATACGGGGCGATTTCCCGCCGCGCACTTCGGAGTTTATCTTGGAGATGTTGAAGATATTGATATGAACGCCGTCGTAGACTTCCATCCCCGGCAACAGGCGCTGCCGCCGCCACTCCTCCCTCACACCCAAACCGTTTTCGTAGGTATCCCCGGTGATCACCGTCGGCGGACGGACGGCAAATTCGGCGATGCCCTTGAACACGTACTTGGCGGTATTGGGAGTAAAGTCGGCAATCAATTTGTTGTAAATGGTCAGGTTGGGCGCCAGAATAAAGAAATTGCCGATACCGTGGGCCAGATATAGATAGCTGATAAAGGCGCCCATGAGCCGTGTTTTGCCCACACCGGTCGCCAGGGCAAAGCACAGGGAGGGAAATTCGCGCTCGAAGTCCGCCACGGAGGGAAACTCGCTTTGGATCGCAGCCATCAAGGTGGCCGTATCAACTCCCTTGCCGGGCGGAGCAATTTCGGTGATGCGGTGGAGGATTTCCAGCGATCGGCGCTGGGGTGGCCTTAAACTCAAGCGGCCGGATATGGCATTGACGTGGCGGTTCACAGGTCCACCTCCTTTTTAGGCTGCTGCCGCTGCGCAAACCGTTGCCTCGCCTGAGCAATGGCCTTATGAAGCTCCCGCTCCAGGATTTCCCTGGGCGGCAATTCGGTGAGATACTCCGCCACCCGGATGGAACTCTTTTCCAACTCCAAAAGTTCGACGGTTTCATGTTTTTTTCCCGCGCAGAGGATGAGGCCGATGGGCTTTTCCTCACCGGATTGCCGCTCGTACTTATCCAGCCAACGCAGATAGAGCTCCATCTGGCCCTTATCGGCCGGCTTAAAATCGCCGAGCTTCAACTCGATAGCCACCAATCGTCTGAGTTTTCGATGGAAAAAGAGCAAATCGAGATAGTAATCGTCGTTATCCACCTGAATGCGTTTCTGCCGAGCAATAAAGGAGAATCCAACGCCCAGCTCAAGGAGAAATAGTTCCAGTTCCCGCAGGATAGCATCTTCAAGGTCTTTTTCCACGTATCGGTCTTTCAGGCCGAGAAAATCGAGAAAGTAAGGATCGCGGAAGACGATGTCCGGCGTCAACCGATCTTCACTTCTCAAGGCGTCGAGTTCGAGACGAATCAGTTCGTCCGGCTTTTTGGATAACGCCGTGCGTTCAAAGAGCATTGAGTCCATTCGGTTTTGTAGCGTGCGGGTACTCCACCGGTCAAGTCGGCACATTTCTGCATAGAAATCTCTTTTCAGGGGATCTTCGATGGCAATCAGCATACGAAAATGAGTCCAGGTTAATTGTGTACGCAGTGCGGAAACAATTCCCTCCTCTGGAAAAACCTGTGCAAACCGGATCATATTGAAGAGGTTTCGTTTGGTAAACCCCTGTCCGTATTCCTGTTGTAACTGTGCACTCAGCGCGTGCACTATCTTTTCGCCGTATTCGGCTCTGTCCCCCTTGAGGATCTCCTCGTTGATTCGTTTGCCGACACGCCAATAGAGTGTGGTCAAAGAAGCGTTGACCATTGTGGCAACGGCCGAACGTGTCTCTTCAATCAGGCTACGCAGATCATGCAGCAGCACATCATTACCTTTTGCCGGGGTGTTAGCGGTCATGACACCTCCGATCTGCCGAACAGCGAAAGCTGTCCCTTGGGCGACGGCGCCTGGGGCAGGTTTTCGACCCGCAGACTGTAGTCATCGTGGCCCCATTCGCAGCGGGAAAGCACCTGATTCGGGATCTTTTTCACGGTCAAATTGGGGTATTGGTCGGCCCGGGCGCGAAAAGCCGTGCAGAGCACCAGGAGTGTTCGCCCCGATCCCACCTCATCCGAGAGCTGTTGCAACTGGTCGTGGGTCAGGTTGGCCGTAGTCACATAGATGAAATCCTGCTCGGTGGAATAGCCATGCTGCCAGTAGATCGAATCGCTGGGCGCATAGGTGAATCCCTCCAACTTGCACAGGGCTTCGGCCAGCATGGCGGCGTTATAGGTTTTATTGACGACCCAGTTGCCCCATTTATCCTTTTCCAGCAGCGACGGCGCCAGGCGATAATAACGAAATCCGCCGCCGCCCCTCCAGTTGACCGCCTTGGTGATCCCACCGGGGTCCTCTCCATCGATCACTTTTTTCAGACGCGGGATGATATGGGTGTGGCAATGCTCGCCCAGCTCCACCATGATCCAGCGTCGGCCCATTTTGTGAGCTACCGCGCCGGTGGTTCCGGAACCGGCGAAGGAGTCGAGGACGAGGTCGCCGGGGTTGGTGGCGATATGAATAATTCTATGAAGAAGACCTTCAGGTTTCGGCGTCGCAAATGGTTCTATACCTTCAAGGAGCTTATTGAGGTGATCTCTCTTCGCCTGTTGATTAGTTCCAACATCATCTGCTGACCACCATGTACGAGGGGCAACACCTTCTCGCACCCCGTTTAAATATCTTTTAATAATTGGGAGACGATTTCCATCCGCCCCAAAGTAAGCGCGCTCCTCAACTATAGCTTTTTCTAGGGTATTTTGAGCAAATGCCCAGTACCTACCTGGAGGCGGTGTAACGACACGCCCCGATGGGAGGGTTACTGGAAATCGCTGTTTTTCCGTTCCGCTTTTAGCGGTACCGTCATCACCCTGCCTCCATGGGCCATGTGGATCATTGTCAGGGTTTTTAAACCTGCTCAGTTGTGTTTCAGTCCGTGGCATCAAGTTTCTGGACAGAGACCAGGTCGAGCGGTTTTTGGCATACACCAAAATATTGTCATGAGATAGAGAAATATCAGCATCTCCGCGCCCTCCCTTATCTTTTTCCCATACACAAGTTGCGACGAAGTTCACCCTTCTAAAAATTTCATCGCACATAACCTTAAGGTAATGTGCTTCATTATCATCGATAGTGATCCAGAGCGAACCATCTTCCGACACCAGCCGCTGGATAATTTCCAACCGATCGCGCATCAAGGAAAGCCATACGGAGTGTTCCATGCCGTCGTCATACTGCTCAAAAGCACTGCCTGTATTGTATGGCGGATCGATAAACACACATTTCACCTTCCCCGCGAACTCATGCTCCAACGCCTTCAACGCCAGCAGATTGTCACCAAAGATAAGCCGGTTGTTAAAAATATCCTTATCCAACACCCGGTGCCTGGCATGATATGACCTTTCTGGATCTTCCAGTAAAATACGCGGTTCCAGCTTGGGGCGATTCTCTTTTCCGATCCAGGTCAGCTCCAGTTTTTGTTTTTTAGACATCATTCTCCTACTTGAGCGGTTTGACCCCGCCTTTGTGTCCCAGACCGAAGGCAATCCGATAGACGTCCGGCATCTGAATACGGCCGTCTCTCAGTCTTTGAATCAGTCCCAGTTCTTCCAGGTCCTTCAGAATACCCTCCGGCCCTTTCTCCAAATGTTGGGGGGGGGGCAATTTGACGTTATTACCTTGCCCGATCAAATTGCCGATGGTTTTTTTCTGATCCCATATGGAAATAAATTCCTGGGGGGTCGCACGGCACAATAATTCCGCCGAGCAAGGGGACCATCATCAAAGTGCCGCATCTTCAATTCTCCAATGAAAAAATACGGGTTCCATATCTTACGCTGCCGATCCACTTCGTCCGCGCGGGATTCGGTTATTAGCTCAACTCCTCCGCAACAGAATTATCGATAGGCATCGAACTGAGATAAGTTTGGAACCTTATGATATAATTCTTTTATTTTCAAGGCGTTTTTAAGCTTCACCCTGCTTCCGGGCGGTCTCGGCTAAATTACCCGCGCGCTGCACGAAGTGGGTGGAAAATATCGCCGGAATATGTAATAACGGCGCTGATCGATTCACTCATGTTGACGGCGGCGGCAAATGCAGGAAAACCCGAGTAACGGTACCGGCCGATCGGTTCGGTATCCCATATGGTTTAAAATCTTTGTCGTGAGCCTGATTCCAACATTGACCTTGCTGATTGCCGCCTTGCTCAATCACCAGTATTTAAACTCACTGGGTGACAGCGCCGAGCAAATTCTGTCCAAAAACTATAAAAGCATTCGGGCTGCGCAGGCGGCCCGATCCGCGCTGGAAGAGGCACGCAATCCGCTGCTGGTGCAAATGCCTCAGCGGCCATCGATCGCCGTCATTCCGGAAGAAACCCTTCGGCGCATCTCCGCCAATCTCCATATTTGCCGGGAAAACATCACCGAGGACGGGGAACGCGAGCTGGTCGAAACCCTGTTGACAGGCTACGGCAGGTATGAACCGCTTGTGATGTCCTTGAACCGGGCGGCGGGAAATCCTTGGACCTCGGACCGTTTTGTCCCTTTTTTGTCATTGACCGCGGAGCTGGTGCGACGTCTTGACGATCTGGTGCGTCTCAACGAAGGGGCGATGGAGCGGGCGGAACTGCAGACCCGGCTTCTGGCTCACCGGGCGCAACGGCAGGCCGCCCTGCTTTTCGGCAGTATCATCGTCGCTATTTTGGCATTGAGCGTCTTTTTGTCCTATCGGATCGGCCGGCCGATCATGATGCTGGCGAATCGGCTTTCCGGCATGCGGGAAGGCAGCGGGGTTTATCCGGTGGTCAACGTGCAGGCCGGCGATGAGATCGGGTATTTGGCGGATTCCTTCAACCGGCTGTTTACCCGCCTTGAGCAGTATGACCACCACCGGGACGATATTCTGGCAGGGGAAAAAGAGAAGGTCCGGCACAGTGAAGAGGCCAAGGGCCGCTTTATCGCCGATATTTCCCACCAACTTAAAACGCCCATGACCTCCCTGGCGATGAGCACGGGCATGCTGCATGCGCGAGGTGATGCGCTGAATGCGGAGAAACGGGCCAAGCTCGTGGCCACCGCATATGAGGATTGCACGCGGCTCGCAGCGCTCATCAATGAGCTGGTCGATATATCCCGGCTGGAGGCCATGTCGCGGCCCCGGCCAAAGGAAACCCTGGACATCAATGTCGTGATTCGTGAGTGCATCGCCCCCTTGCGCAACCAGGCGGAAGAAAAGGGCATTCACCTCGACATCGAGATATCGGAACCCCTGCCGCAGGTGACGATCGATTCATTCCGGTTTCCCTGGGTGATAACGAACCTCGTGGGAAACGCCCTGCGCTACACCGGCCCGGGCGGCCGCATCGAATTGAAGGTTTTCAAGCGTGGCGGCCGCTTTTATTTTCAGTGCACGGATACGGGCAGCGGCATCGATCCGAAATATCTGCCGCATATTTTCGATCGGTTCACCCAGTTTTCCGAACGCGGCAAAAGCGGCACCATCGGTCTCGGGCTCGCCATCGTCAAGGATATCATCGAGCAGCACGGCGGCGATGTGGAAGTAAAAAGCCGGCTGGGGGAAGGCACTACCTTTACATTTTGGATACCGGCGTCTTAGGGGGAGACAAGTGAAAAAAGCACTGATCATTGATGATGACCGCAACATTTTAACCACCCTGGAAATGTATCTTGAGGATAAGGGATTTCTGACGATGACGGCGGCATCGGGTGAGCAGGGCCTGCTGCAATTTCGCCGCGAAGCACCGGACCTGGTGCTGCTGGACATGAAACTACCGGACCGGGACGGTTTGACGGTGCTAAAAGATATCGTCTCTTTCGGGACGAAAACGCAAGTGCTGATGATAACGGCTTATGCGACGATCGAAACGGCGGTCAGCGCGGTCAAGATGGGCGCGTTCGATTATCTGCCCAAGCCCTTTGTGCCGGGTCAGCTCGATCTGATTCTGGAGCGCCTCAACCGGTTCCACGAGATGGAGATGGAAATTGCCGTTCTTAAAGGCGTGTTTTTCGAAGGCGGCATTCTGACACGAAACCGTGGTATGCAAAAAGTGCTGCAAACGGCGCGACAGGCGGCCGATTCCGCGGCGATTATTCTTATCAGCGGGGAAAGTGGAACCGGCAAGGGATTGCTCGCGCACTTGATTCACGACTGGAGCCCGCGGGCGGAAGGGGCTTTTGTCACGGTCGACTGCGCGGCTCTTCAGGAGAGCCTTTTGGAAAGTGATTTATTCGGTCATGTGAGGGGGGCTTTCACGGGCGCTCTGCGCGATAAGGTGGGGAAACTCAAGATGGCCGACGGCGGCACCGTCTTTCTGGATGAAGTCTCGGAGATTCCGGTTTCGGTTCAGGGAAAGCTGCTTCGCTTTATTCAGCATCGGGAATACGAACGGGTCGGCGATCCGAAACTCCATACCGTGGATGTGCGCATTCTGGCGGCGACGAACAAGGATCTGGACGAACTGGTCCGGGAAGGGGCCTTTCGGGAAGATCTGTATTTTCGGCTCAACGTGCTGGAATTATTCCTGCCCCCTTTGCGGGAACGGCCCGAAGACATTCAACTATTGGCGGAACATTATTTAAAACGCTCGGCCGGCGTCAACGGCAAGGCGGTCCGAAGCTGTCATCCCGATGTCATGCAGCGCCTGCGGGATTATCCATGGCCCGGTAATGTCCGGGAGCTTGTCAACACCATGGAGCGCGCGGTGATCATGGCGGCCGGCAATGAGCTGACCCTGGCCGATCTATCTCCTCATATCGCGAATTTCCATTTGGCCGGCGAATGCGATGGGCCGTTGGGGAGTCTGGCGGAAATTGAACGGTTGCATATTCAGCAGGTGATGTTGCATACGTCCTCGCTCGAAGAGGCGGCCCGGGTGCTGGGCATTGACCCGGCCACCCTGTGGCGCAAACGTAAAAAATATCAGTTGACCTGATCCGGCTGAAGCGGGAGAAGACTTCCCGATGATGTGGATTGTGGGCAAATGCGGGAGGGTCATTTTTATTCCGATTTATTCCTACGAAGGGAAAGAACCCCAGCCTATTCATGTAGATACCCCCGAAGGAGAATGTAAATTCTGGCTCCAGCCTGTCCAATTGGCAAGGAATAGGGGGTTGCTCCTGTAGATGTCAGAAAAATTGAAAGACTGATTTTTGAAAATCAAAATTTCCTGATGGGAAAAACAATGAAATCGAAAACAAAAGAAATGTCATTGGCGAGTCTGCCGCGATTAAAGCATGGGCGGAAGGCTGGATGGTATATATGGAACTGACTGACGGCAGAATTGCGGCCTTTCCGGCGGATCGTTTCAAAATTCTAACCAGGGCCACAGACGGGCAGATTAAGGCGGTTTCCTTAAGGTTGAACGGCATTTGTCCTCCGTGATGCGCCCTTGCACAATGCAAGGCGCTTTTCGTGCAAATTTCAAGATGTTTCGTTACCCGCAGGTATGCCGTCCGTGTTCATTTTTTTAAATATATAAAAAATTCAAATTAATACGATGATAGGCATGAGACTTGCTGTGGTTCGGGAGGGGCTTTTCCCATGGAGTTATCTCGCAAGGTGGCTGGTTTGATGACATTGAAACATAAAATTTGGGCCGGATATGGCGTTGCATTTGCGCTGATGGGGCTTGTGGTCGCATGGGCCGTTGTGAACCTGGTTTCCCTGGGGACGGCGACCGATGCGATTTTACGCGAAAATTACCGGAGTATTCTGGCCGCCGAAAACATGCTGGATGCCCTTGAGCGCCAGGACAGCGGTGTTCTTCTGATGTTTTTGGGGGATGATCGGAAAGGGGTTGCCCAATATCGTGAGTATGAGGCGGTGTTTCTGGAGTGGCTTGGCCGTGCAAAAGACAACATCACGATTCAGGGAGAAGCGGCGCTTCTCCAATCCATTGAGACCGGTTACTCAAAATACAGGCAATGGTTTTCGGCGATGACGGATTTGCCCGGTGTGGAATCCCCCCTGCGCGCCGCGTCTCTTGGCATGTATTGGGAAACGGTCTACCCGCTGTTTGCCAAGATTCGCGAAGAATGTACCGGGTTGCGTCGGCTGAATGAAAAAACAATGTATGCCGTCAGTGTTAAGGCGCAAGCCATCGCCGGCCGGGCCATCTGGTCCACGGCCATGGTGGCGGCGGCGGCGCTTATGGTGGCGGTTCTCTTCAGTTTGTTTATTGCGGAGCGTATTGTTCGCCCCATCCGGCGCTTCATGGACGCTTCCAGACAGATTTCCGCCGGTGATTACGGCGTGCAGGTGCCGGTGGAAAGCGGGGACGAGCTGGGCCGGCTTGCCGGCGAGTTCAACCGAATGGCAGCTCAACTCGGCCGTTACCATGAAATGAATATCGAGCAGATCATTGCGGAAAAAAACAAGGGGGAAGCGATCCTGTCCAGTATCGAGGATGCGCTGGTGGTGTTTGATACTCGCCTTAAAATGGTCGGCATTAATCCGGCCGGCCGTCGCTTGCTGGATTTACCCTTTAGCGAGCATGCGGGCGTATCCTGCGCGGATATTCTGCCGGTGCCATGGGTGTGCGAGCTTATCGCCGAGACCATTGAAAAACAGGTCAACCCCAAGCTTTCCGATGAGCGGCGGATCATTACGCTCATGGATGGCGCGCAATCCCGCCACTTCTTGTTTTCCGTTACCGTCATTCGCGGAAAAGAGCGCACCCTGACCGGCATCGTGCTGCTGCTTCGGGATGTAACGCGCCTGAAAGAGATCGAACAGCTTAAAAGCGATTTTGTGATGGCGGCTTCCCATGAATTGCGCACGCCGCTGACCAGCCTGGGAATGAGCATCGAATTGCTGACGGAGACGATCGAACCCCGCCTTGAGGAGAAGGACCGGGTGCTTTTGCGGGCCGCTCGTGAGGAAGTTCAGCGAATGAACGCCCTGGTGAACGACCTTTTGGACCTGTCCAAAATCGAAGCGGGCCGGATCGAGATGGACTTCGAGCGCGTCCCCGTGCAACCCCTGTTTGCGCATGTCGCGGCCGTGTTTAAAAACCAGATGGAAATCAAAGCGGTAGGCTTTTCTTTTGCGCCGGAGGAAGATCTGCCCGATATTCGTGCGGATGCCAACAAAATTACCTGGGTGCTGACCAATCTGGTGTCCAATGCCCTGCGGTATGTGAATAGGGGCGGTCATATTCAACTGGCGGCGCACCGGATCGGGCTGAACGTGCACTTGTCCGTGCAGGATGACGGGCCCGGCATCGCCCCGGAATATCAATCAATGATTTTTCAGAAATTTGTTAAGATAAAGGGGCGGGAGGCCGGCGGATCCGGGCTGGGGCTTGCCATTTGCAAGGAGATTGTTCGCGCGCACGGTGGAGCGATCTGGGTGGAATCGACTGTGGGCCATGGTAGCACGTTTACCTTTACCGTGCCGGTGGCGTAAAAAAGTAGGCAGTCAGCAGGTGTTGGATGGCATCGAGTGTTTCCAACTGCTGACGGCTATCTACTTCCGGCGAAGCCGGATAAGGAGGAATAGATGGAAAAAAGGCCGATCCTGGTTGTGGACGATGAAAAAAACATTCGATTGACCATGTCCCGCGCCTTGGAGCCGCTGGAAGTTGCCGTCGAAACCGCCGTCAACGGTGAAGAGGCGCTGGAAAAGCTTCGTGAGGGGAGTTTCGGATTGGTGTTCCTGGACCTTAAGATGCCGGGCATGGACGGGATGGAGGCCTTACGCCTGATCAAGGAGAATTGGCCCGAAATACGGGTGATCATCATCACGGCTCACGGCACCATCGCGTCAGCGGTAGAGGCCATGAAGCTCGGGGCTGTGGATTTCATTCAAAAACCGTTCAGTCCGGGTGAGATTCGCGCGCTTGCCACCCTTGTGCCGGCACGCGAAGCATTGGATGAAAATCATGTGGTCGACTACCCGGCGCTGATCGAGCTGGCCAAACGTCATATCACGGACCGGCGCTTTGCAGACAGCCGGGAAATGGTCCAAAAAGCCATCGCCGTCAATCCCGGGCAGCCCGAGGCTTATAACCTGCTTGGGGCACTGCTCGAAATCAAGGGTGATTGGCTGCAAGCGCAAAAGTTTTATCGCGCGGCCCTGGACATTGATCCCACCTTTAAACCGGCTTCCGCGAACCTGGAAAGAACCACCACCATCAGCAAGTTAGGCCGGATCGATCTCGGGGTGAACGCAGGCGGGCGTGTGGCCGAAGACGAGGGGATCGGGAAGGCGGAAAAAGATGAAAAATAGTCTTTACATCGTGATTGTCGGATGCGGGCGTTTGGGCTCACATCTGGCAAATCAGTTGAGTCGCGTGGGGCATTCGATTGTGGTGATCGACAAGAATGGGGAAACCTTCAATGACCTTTCGCCTGAATTCAGCGGCTTTCGGCTCGAAGGCGACGCCGTCCGAATGACGGTGCTAAAGGCAGCCAAGGTGAAAAACGCGGATGTTTTTTTTGCCACAACCCACGAGGACAACGTCAACCTGATGACGGCACAGGTGGCCAAAAAGATTTTCCAGGTTCCCCATGTGCTGGCCAGGGTGTTTGACCCGAGACGGGAGCGGATTTTTGACCGGCTCGGAATCGAGACGATTTGCCCGACATCGGTGGCCGCTGAAATGTTTCTGATGGCTGTTGCGAGCGGCGCGGCTGCCGAAAAGGAGGTTCGGCCATGAACATACTGATCGTCGGTGGCGGGGCGAGCCTTTATTTTCTTTGCCGAAACCTGACTGCCAAGGGGCACGAGGTGGTTATCATCAACCGCGATCGGGAAGAATGCGTTCAATTGGCCCGGCAGCTTTCCGCCATGGTTATTTGCGGCGACGGCAGCGATGCCGGGATTCTAAAGGAAGCAGGCGCCATGTCCACGGATGTGCTGCTGGCCATTACGCCTAACGACCAGGATAATCTGGTGATCTGTCAGCTTGCAGCGCTGGAGTTCGACGTGCCGCGGACCGTGGCGCTTGCCAATGATCCGGACAACGCGGAGATTTTCGAGAAACTGGGGGTGCCGGCCTTTTCGACCACGCACATCGTCGGCAGTCTGATCGAACAGCGGGCCTCCCTCGAGCAGATTACCAATCTGCTACCGGTGGGAGAAGGAAAGGTGAATGTGACGGAGATCGTTCTTGAAGCGGATTCTCCGGTTGCGGGAAAGTGCTTGAAGGATTTTGCGCTTCCGGAAAATGCCCTGGTTGCCGTGGTGATCCGCGATCATCAGCCCATCGTTCCCCGGGGGGCCAGCCGGTTGCTGGCGGGCGATCAGCTGGTCTTGATCACCTTGCCGGAAAACCATGGCCGCGTGCTCAAAACCATTACGGGCGAGTCGAAGTAGGGGGACAACGGTGCGCGAAAAAGGCTATCTCAAACAGCGCTATGCTGCCATCTTTTCATCGGTCGGCTTTATTCTTTTCCTGTCCGGGCCGGTGATGGTGACGCCGCTGTTTGCCCTTCTGGTGAATCCCGCGGAGGCAGTTTGGATACCGGCGTTTGTCTTGCCGGCGGGATGTCTTTGCCTGTTGGGAGGGATCTTATGGCGGTGGTTGCGGCCGCCTTCCAGCATCACCTTATCGGTCTGCGAGGGCGGCGTTATCGTTCTCGTCAGCTGGGGATTGGTTCCTGTCTTTTCGGCGTGGCCGTTTATGGCGGTGTCGGGGCTTTCGTTTTCCGCGGCTGTATTCGAGTCTGTGAGCGGGTGGACCACCACCGGCCTTTCGGTTGTGGATTTAACCAACGCCGGCCCCATGATTCTGCTTTGGCGCAGCATTATGCAGCTTGCGGGCGGGGCGGGATTGGCCATCATCATGATGTCGGCCATTGTGGGGCCGACGGGGGTGGGCATTTCGAATGCCGAGGGCCGCGGCGACCAGTTGGTTCCGCATGTCCGCCAGTCGGCCCGGTTGGTTCTCTTGATTTATATCGGGTATGCAACTGCCGGAACGGTTGCATACCGTCTGGCAGGCATGAGCCTTTTTGATGCGGTGAACCATGCGTTTGCCGCGGTTTCCACCGGCGGTTTCGGAATGTACCCGGACAGTATCGGGCATTGGGATTCGGCGGCTGTCGAGGCGGTATCGCTGGTGCTCATGGTGTTGGGCAACTTGAGTTTCGTTACGGCCTGGTTTCTGGTGCAAGGCGAGTTCCGATGGCTGATCCGTAACGGCGAAGTCCGGTTGATGGCGGTCCTGATTCCCCTGTCCGCGGCCGCCGTATTTCTTTACACCACCAGTTGCGGGCTTTATCCACTGCTCGGAAAATCACTTCGCGTGGCCCTGTTCGGGACGGTTTCCGCCCTTACCACCACGGGGTTTTCAACGGTAAGCTATGGAAACTGGAACGGGTTCGGCATGCTCGTCTTAATTTGCCTGATGCTGATCGGCGGCGGAACCTGCTCGACCGCGGGCGGCATCAAACAGTTTCGAATTCATTTATTGTGGAAATTGTTGGTTTGGGAGATTCGGCGCAGCCTCATGCCTCGCAGTGCGGTCTTGGAACGTCCCCTCTGGGAGGGGAACCGGCAAGTCTTTGTGGACGATGCCAGAGTGCGCCAGGTAGCGGTTTTTGTGTTTCTGTATCTGGCAACCTATACATTGGGCGCCTTAATTCTGTGCGCCTGCGGTTACAGCCTGAGTGACTCTCTTTTCGAATTTGCCTCCGCTATGGGAACCGTTGGACTTTCGGTCGGGGTGAGTTCCCCGCATATGCCGCTTGCCGGCATGTGGGCGGAGATTTTTGCCATGTTTCTCGGGCGGCTGGAGTTGATCGTGGTGTTTGTCAGCCTGTTCAAGCTTTGCAAAGACGGACAGCGCGCTTTGGCGCGAACCAAAAACGGAAATGATCATGATGGAAGAAAAAAGCGGATTTGAGGATAGGCGGCCATCAACAGCCCCGATGTTCCTGCTTTGTGATACCCTGGGGGCTCCGGGAATTTTGATGCCCGGTGGACAGCGGGTTTCCAGTCCGGTGCAATGCCTTGATCAGGCGATTGCGGAACGTCCGGGCATTATGGTGGTTCGTTTCGGACCCATGCCCATTCGGCAGCGGGACGCACTCGTTGAATTATGCGCTGTCCTTAAACACAACCGTCACACCGGGGAAATCCCCCTTCTGGCGCTTCTCGGCGCCAAACACCGCCAACTGATTGAAACGTTGAAGGATGCCGGTGCGGACTATATCCGGTACATCGGGATGGACAAGTTGGAATCGGCCCTGATATTACAATGCATCGAGGGGTTGGGGCCGAGGGATCGAATTGAACCGCATCTTGAAATGTTATGCCCTTTTCTTCATTACAGCAGGATTGATTCACAGCACGAGATAACGGTATGTGGCGCTTACCTGGATCGTATGGTGCTCGGAGGGCGCCGGTTGCATGAAATTTGTGAGGTTGAAAATCATCTACAGTGTGAATATTACCTGAATCCGAGGCTCGCGTCATGACATTAGGCAATCGTGTGCTTAAACAGCATCCGGCGACGCTGGTATTGTTGAGTTTTCTGCTGGTCATCGGTGTGGGAACACTCCTGTTGAAATTGCCGTTTTCAACCAACGCCGGGACGATTGCCTGGGTAGATGCCCTGTTTACCGCCACGTCCGCCGTCTGTGTCACGGGCCTCGTGGTCGTGGATACGGGCAGCTTTTTCACCGGATTCGGCCAGGGCGTCATTTTGCTGCTCATTCAAATCGGCGGGCTGGGGCTTATGACCATATCCGTCACCCTGTTTCAGTGGCTCGGCCGAAGCGTATCGATTCGCCAGCGCATGGCCATGCAGGACTTGTTTGCCCATACGCCCAGGGAGGACATTTATAGTCTTGTCAAAAGCATTGTTTTTTTCACCCTCGGCGCGGAGCTTTTCGGCGCAATGCTGTTGACCCTTCACTGGTATGGTGAACTGGGGTTGTCCCGCGCCCTGTATGCGGGAATCTTTCATTCGGTTTCTGCATTTTGCAATGCCGGATTCGCCCTGTTTCCGGATAGCCTGATGCGCTATGACGGCGCTTTTTGGCTCAATGTTACCGTGTGCGGCTTGATTGTTGTCGGTGGCATCGGATTCCCGGTGCTCTACGAGCTTCAGGCCCGGCTTCGCAAGCGGAAAAAGGGGCGCACCCGTCTCACGGTTCATGCCAAAACGGTCGTGCTGACGACTTTGCTTCTGATCGTTTCCGGTGCTCTGATGTTTGCCGTTCTGGAGTGGCAATTCACGGGGACGGCGTCAACGCTCTCGCAACGGTTCTGGCGGCCGGTGTTTCAGTCCATTACCTGCAGGACCGCGGGGTTCAATACAGTGGATATTGGATCCTTGCAGGATGCAACCCTTGCAATGATGATTTTTCTCATGTTTTTCGGGGCGTCTCCCGGTTCCTGCGGCGGTGGTGTCAAGACGACCACCCTGGCACTGATCATCGCTTCGGTTTACAGCCGGTTTAAAAGAAGAGGACGCGTCAATCTTTTTAAAAAGAGTATCCCTGCCGAGACCGTGAGCCGAAGCGTGTCGCTGATGCTCATATCTGTCGGTATGATCGGGATCGTTTTCTTTTTGCTTCTTGCCGGCAATTCCGTGAGCGGGCATCATCTCTCGGGGGTCCGGGGGGCCTTTCTTCCGTATCTTTTTGAGACGGTGTCGGCGTTCGGCACCGTGGGCTTGTCGATGGGGGTGACACCGGAACTGAACACCTGGGGTAAATGCTGGATTATTCTGATGATGATCGTTGGCCGGGTGGGCATTTTGACCTTTTCCTATATCATTGTGGGCACTGGCGCTACCAGTGCGGTTGAGCATTCCGAAGAGAATCTGATGATTGGATAGATGGAGAGTGACTATGAAACGCTTTGCAGTGATAGGGCTTGGCAACTTTGGCTTTCATGCGGCCAAGGCCTTGTATGCGGACGGCAACGAAGTCCTTGCCGCGGATACCGATAAGTCACGGGTGCAGGCCATTGATGCCTATTGTACCGAAGCGCTTGTCCTGGATGCGACGGACAGGGAAACCTTGAAATCGTTGGGGTTGCAGGACATGGATGGGGTGATCGTGTCCACCGGCACCAAGATCAGCACGAGTATTCTGATTTGTCTGTACCTTCAAGAGATGGGCGTGAAAAACATCATTGCCAAGGCACTGGACAATGACCACGAAAAAATACTGAGACGAATGGGGGCAAACGAGATCATTCATCCGGAACGGGATTCGGCCTTGCGCATATCCCGAAGCCTGTCCCGGCCCAACGTGCTGGACTTTATTCCCTTGGCCGATGAGTATGACCTGGTCCAGGTGGGGCCGCCGAGAGAGTTTATCGGGAAAAACCTGAAAGAGCTGAACCTTCGGGCAAAATATAACGTGCACATCATCGCCATCAAGGAACTGGTGCCCGAGAATTTCATTCTGGTGCCGCCGGCGAGTTTTGTGATCAAGGATAGCGATATTTTAATGATTCTCGGAAAATCAGAGGACATTCGAAAGATTAAGGCGCTAAAATAAATAATAGTTCGTTATGGGGGGGAACCATGAGGCACGAGAAAGTGATCGTTGAAAGACGGGATACCTTCGTAGGCATCCTTACGCTGAACCGTCCGGAAAAGCTCAACACCTTTGACAGTGACATGGCGGAGCAACTCTACGGCGCGCTCGTCGAACTGGATGAGGACATGAATGTCCGCGTGGTGCTGATCAAGGGGAGCGGCAAGGCGTTTTGCGCCGGCATTGATGTCACCGAACTTGCCGGAAAAACCGCGATGGCATACCGGGAATGGATTGAGCGGATGGAAAAACCGCTCGTGGCCGTTTCAAAAATGAAAAAGCCCGTCATCGCGCAGCTTCACGGCGTAGCGGCGGCCAACGGCATGGGGCTGATTGCGGCAGCGGATCTCGTGATTGCGGCGGAAAACGCCAAAATGGGGTTAACGGCGATCAACGTGGGGCTTAACTGCGTGGGACCCGTGGTGGCCGTCGCCCGGTGCGTGGGAAGGAAAAAGGCGCTTGAGTTGCTGCTGTACGGCAATCTGATCAAAGCGCCGGAAGCCCTGGCGCTGGGGTTGATCAACCGGATCATCCCCAAGGAAGATATCGAGACCGAAGCGCTGCATTGGGCTGAAGAACTGGCGCAACGAAGCCCCGTTGCGGTTCAAATCGCCAAAAGCGCTTTCTACCATTCCGAGGACATGCCCTATGAAAAACAATTTGCCTATATGAATGAGGCGTTTGCGCGGCTGTGCACCACCGATGACGCCAAGGAAGGCGTACAGGCCTTTTTTGAAAAACGACTTCCCCACTGGAAGATGCGTTAATTCCGCATCTCTTGCAGGCTCGATGTTACATCCTATGGCGACAGGGCGATCCATTATCTTTGCTGGCGGGGATCCCTGGTCATGTCGGGTAAACTGAAAAGGGATTTTCTTGACACCCATTTTTATCGTGTGATAGGGGTTTGATTGAAAATTAACCGATATATGGAGGCTCCTTTTTCGGGGCATAATAGGGAAGCCGGTGCGATTCCGGCACGGACCCGCCGCTGTGAGCGAGGACGACCCCCGCAATAAGTCACTGTGCCGCGTTAAGTTACGAAGCGGTTCGGGAAGGCGCGGGCAGTAGGACGATTCGCGAGCCAGAAAACCTGCCGCATATCGAAGACACTCTTGGTGGAGACGGTAAATCCCCGGGCTATGATTCATTGGCTTGGGGATTTTTTTATGCCCAAACCAATTTAAGAGGAACCCAATGCTAAACCAAATAATTGATCGCATTAGACCCCTGGACGCAGCTGCCATGGCGGCGGCTTCCACGCATCAGGGGCGGCTGGCGCTTCCGGCCGGAAGCTTGGGACGACTGCACGCCTTTGCCGTTCAACTGGCTGGAA
Source organism: Desulfobacterales bacterium (assembly GCA_034003325.1). Taxonomy (NCBI): domain Bacteria; kingdom Pseudomonadati; phylum Thermodesulfobacteriota; class Desulfobacteria; order Desulfobacterales; species Desulfobacterales bacterium. The sequence continues at coordinate 30,359 of JAVEYW010000021.1, read as the reverse complement.
TTACAGGGGAGTATCGACCCGTGATACATGATACGGCCATTATCACCATGGCGGGAGATCATGGGGTTGCCGCGCAGGGGGTAAGCCAATTCCCCCAGGCGGTGACTCGGGAAATGGTTGCCAATTTCGCAGCGGGCGGGGCGGCCATCAATGTGCTTGCGCGTCACGTGGGCGCACGGCTGACGGTGGTGGATATGGGGGTTGCCGGCCCGCCGTTGTTTGTGACGGTAAAAGGGAAGGGTGATGTCCGGTTTGAATCCCGTCCAATCGCCGGCGGTACAGGCGATATTTCCGTAGGCCCCGCCATGACCCGGACTCAGGCCGTAGCGGCCCTTGAAACCGGTATTGCCTTGGTTCAGGCCGAAATGGAGCGCGGGCTCGATGCCATTGGCACTGGGGATATGGGCATCGCCAATACGACTCCCTCTTCGGCTATTGCGGCAGTGCTTTTAAAGACGTCTGTTGCGGCAGTGGTCAATCGCGGCACCGGCATTGATGATGCCGCCCTGGCCAATAAGGTGACCGTGGTGGAGCGGGCGCTGCGGGTGAACCGCCCGGACCCGGAAGATCCGGTGGATGTGCTCGCGAAGGTGGGCGGATTTGAGATCGGCGGAATCGCAGGCGTTATTTTGGGCGCCTGCGCCAACCGGGTACCGGTCGTGGTGGACGGGTTTATCTCCACGGCGGCCGCGCTGCTTGCCTCCCGGTTTCATCCGGAAGTAAAACATTATCTATTCGGCGGGCATTTGTCCGCCGTGGAAGGGCACCGGCTGATGCTGGCGGAGTTGGGCCTTGTCCCGATGCTGGATTTGGAAATGCGGCTTGGCGAAGGAACCGGGGCCGCGCTCGGATTATCCTTTTTGGCCGCTGCATCACGGGTGGCCACGGAAATGCTGACCTTTGAGGAAGCCGCTGTTTCCGGACCGGCGAAGATTGCGTGATCAAATCGGGTTTTTTAACCTCGAATTCTCTTTGACCGGGCTTGTTATAATCGAACCGCCGCCCACTACTTCGAGGATATGGCGTCTACATTACAAGATCGTTGTCTTTTCAATGTTCTTTTGTTACATTTTCGTTGAATGTTACATTAGCTTGCAGGAGCGGTTGCAAAGCCACCCATTAACGTTAAAGCGCCCGTTTTTTCCATGCTCGCCCAACAGGAGGAACCCCATGTCAAAAGCACAGGATACCCGCAAAGAGGACAAAAAAAAGCCCGCTAAATCCATTAAAGAAAAACGCAAAGCCAAGCAGGAAAAAAAGAAACTGGAAAAATAGCGGGTGTTAAGTTATCCAAAAATCAGGGGGGAAATTAAAGGGCTGCCGGGGAATAACGGCTTTTGAAAAAATGCCCGGGCGCTCCTTATTTTTCTCCACTGATCATTTTTTTATACCCGCATCCTTTGGTTTGGCATATCAGAAACAGGCCGTCCTTTTTGGTTACTTTTTCAACCAGAAATTTTGCGCCGCATTGCGGACAGGCTTCGGGCACGGGTTTATCCCACATGGCGAATTTGCAGTCCGGGTATCGGTTGCAGCCGTAGAATAGTTTGCCGCGTTTTGATTTTTTTTCCGTAAGTTCACCCGTGCAGCCGGGTTCGGGGCAGGGCACGCCGGTGGTTTTTCCCTGATCGGTGGCGCCTATGGAGACGGTGTGCTTACAGTCCGGAAACCCGCTACAGGCCATGAAAGAGCCGTATTTGCCGGATTTGATCACCATGGGCCGCCCGCATTTATCACAGAGCTTATCTGTTATTTCATCGGCGATAGGTTCGGAAATCTGAATATGTCCTTTTTCATTGCGCACATAATCCCGAGTAAACCGACAGTTCGGGTAGCCGCTACAGGCCAGAAAATGGCCGTTTTTCCCCAATTTGATATTCACCGGCGCACCGCACTGGGGGCAGGTGATGCCCGCGGGAATGCCGACCCCCTTGACGCTGATCATGCTGTTGATCGCAACATCCAGTTCACTTTTAAAGGGCTGGTAAAATTGGGTCAGGACATTGAGGGCATCGATTTCAGCGGATTCGATACGATCAAGGTTATCTTCCATTTTTGCCGTGAAATCGACGTCAAACACATCGGGAAAACTTTTCACCAATAAATCGTTGACGATAAAGCCCAGTTCACTGGGCCTGAAATAGCCTTTAAGAAGCTCCACATAGCCTTTATCCCGAATGGTCGATAAAATGGCAGCATAGGTGCTCGGCCGGCCGATGCCGTTCTCTTCAAGCTCTTTGACCAGCGAAGCTTCGGAAAACCGGGGCGGGGGCTGCGTGAAGTGCTGTTTGGGATCATATTTCAAGAGGGTGATCGGCATGCCTTCGGATAGTTCGGGAAGCTTTTCCTTTCCTTTTTCCATACTGCTGGCCGCCTCTTCGTCTGCCGACATATACAGCGCCATAAATCCCGGGAATTTCACGGTCGAGCCGCTGGCGTTGAACCGGTAAAGCCCGGCTTTAATCGTTGCAGAGGTTTGATCGATCAGTGCCGGTTTCATCTGGGAGGCGATAAAGCGCTGCCAGATGAGCCGGTATAGGGCCAGTTGATCCGGGGAGAGGTAGCGCGCGATTTCATCGGGCGTGTTATATACGGCGGTCGGCCGAATGGCTTCATGCGCGTCTTGAACCTTTTTCGTGTTCTTAAAAAAACGCGGTTTTTCGTTTGGATACGCCGCGCCGAATTTTTCACCGATGAGTTTCAAGGCATCCTGTGCAGCTTCGGCGGCGATACGGGTCGAATCGGTTCGCATGTAGGTGATAAGGCCTACCGGTTCTCCCGGGCCCAGGTCAATTCCTTCGTAGAGTTGCTGCGCGACCATCATGGTTTTTTTGGCCGAGAACCGAAGCTTATGAATCGCCTCCTGTTGTAGCTTGCTGGTGGTGAAGGGCGGCAGCGGATTTCGGGTGGTCGTCTTTTTCTGAACCTTTTCCACGCTCAGCGGTTCACCCGCCAACTCATTTAAAATGCCCGTGGCGGTTTTCTCGTCCGGAATGGTTATTTTTTCGTCGCCTTTGCGAACCAGCTTGGCGGTAAAAGGCGGCGGGTTACCGCTTTCCAGATGCGCGGTGATGGACCAGTATTCCACCGGTTCGAAAGCCTGAATGGCGCGCTCTCTTTCGCAGATAATGCGAACCGTCACCGACTGAACGCGTCCTGCGGAAAGCCCACCCTTGACCTTTCGCCATAGAAGGGGGGAGACTTGGTATCCCACGAGCCGATCCAGTATTCTTCTGGCCTGTTGGGCTTCGTATTTGGGATGTTGAAGCGTGTCCGGGGCGTTGATGGCGGTCAGGATGCCGGTTTTGGTAAGTTCATGGAACAAAACCCGATAAAAATTCCGTCCCTTTTTTTTCAGAATTTCGGACGTATGATACGCAATGGCCTCTCCTTCGCGATCCGGGTCAGGGGCGAGATAAACGTCCGTGACACCCTCAGCGGCCTTTTTCAGGGCGCTGATCACTTGCTGTTTGCCGGGGATATTTTGGTAATCGGGTTTAAAGCCGTTTTCGATATCGATTCCGATTTCTTTTGCAGGCAGATCCCTGATGTGACCCACTGTGGCGACGACATTATAGTCCTTGCCGAGGTATTTTTTAATGGTTCGAACTTTGGTGGGTGATTCTACGACAACTAACGGTTTGCTCACAATAACTCCTTGTTTGGCATCCGTCCGGAAAAAGAATTATTTTAGGGCCCGGAGCGGTTACTTGCATGGTCTGTTCGCGAAAAAATAGTCAAACCTGCATATCCGACTATATCGGCACTTGCAAGGGGTAGGCCTAAAAAATCGTGATGACCGGATCATTTGAACTGTGTTTTTTTATCCGCCGGGCGGTATGGTATAAAAAAAACCGCCGGTGCTTTGCCTGACAAGGCCTTGTAATTCCAGCTTGAGCAGGGCACCTGACAGCGTGCCGGCCGGGAGTGACAGTTCTCTGGACAGTTCGTCAATATGAACCGGTATGACGCTGAGCGTTTTTAGAATACGACGTTGCTGTTCGGAAAGACCGTTAGGCGCGTTGTTATCCGGGCCGGGGGGCGTCGTTATCGAGGATGGCCCGCTTATCATCGGCGCAAGCGCTTCAATCACGTCCCGGGCCGAGTCGATCAGCATGGCGCCCTGTTTGATGAGCCCGTGTGCGCCGCTGCTTTTCATAGACCGAATGCTGCCGGGCACGGCGAATACCTCCCGATTTTGTTCAAGCGCCAGGCGTGCGGTGATCAGGGAGCCGCTTTTTGCGGCGGCTTCCACGATGATGGTGCCGAGACTCAGACCGCTGATAATCCGGTTTCTGGCGGGGAAATGATGCGGTTCGGGTTTGGCCTCAAGGGGAAACTCGGAGATGACGGCGCCGTTTTCCGCGATATTCATTGCCAGGCGCTCGTTTTCTCGTGGATAGATATTTAACAGCCCACTGCCCAAAACGGCTAGTGTTTTTCCTTTTCCCGCCAGTGCACCGTTATGGGCGGCCGTATCAATACCGCTTGCCAATCCGCTGACGACCGTGAAACCAGCCGCTGCGAGATCGCGGCATAACTGATATGTGACGGCCAGGCCGTATGAGGATGCCCGCCTGGAGCCGACCACGCTGATACATCGGCTCGTATCGCTGAGTGTGCCGTGAACATAGAGATAGGGTGGCGGGTCTGGAATCTCTTTTAAAAATGAAGGGTAATCCGCTGTGGTAAGGGGAACGAAGCGGCATTTTTTTCGGTGAATAAGATTCAATTCGTGGTGAATCGAATCCGTGTTTCTGTGTTGCCGTATATTGCCGGCCAATCGAGTTGATATGCCGTCCACCTGCATCAGCGCTTCCACAGAAGCGCCCAGCACGCGAGCCGGTGCCTGAAAATGTTCAATCAGCCTTTTTAACAGGACATTTCCGATGCCCGGCACACTTTTTAACATCAACCATGGCAGAACATTTTCCATGGGGTACCATCGCCATGTGAACTTATCTGTTTGTCACCAGCTTCAACTTTTGCTCCGCCTTGACCGCCGCCGAGCTGAAGGGGTAGTTTTTGATTGCCTTTTTCAGATAATCCGTTCCATTTTGGTTGTCTCCCAGTGCGAGATAGGAATAACCGAGTTTTAACAGGCTGTCCGGAACCTTATTGCCTTCCGGGTAGATAGTTAATACGGCTTTGAAAGACCGCACCGCGCCGGTATAATCCTTAAGCGCATATCGGCATTCACCGGCCCAGAACAGGGCGTTGTCGGCCAGATTATCACTTGGGTATCGGGCCGCAAAGGTGTCAAAACGTTCCATGGCGGGCTGAAAACGCCTGTTTTGGAAAAGGCCGTATGCCTCTTTATAAAGGGCGTCGGCATCCGGCGACTGTTTTGTTTTTACGGGGGGGGCAGGCTCTTTAAACGGGGGGGAAACCTCGAATGCGGCCGTAGTCGAGGGTGCCTGAGCTGTGAGCGCCCCTTCAGAAATATTGTCCACCGCGACCGGCCCGGTTGACACGGAAGCAGATCGTTGACTTTCGTTTTTCAGATCCTGAAGGGATCGTTGCTGAGAATCCACCATGAGCTGCAGAACCGACATGCGCTGAACAAGGGTGTCGACCTTTTCGTTTGTTTCCGCTACTTTTTTTTCGAGTGCGGCTATATCCGAGCTTTGTGAGGTAGAGGGCTGGTTATGCGCACATGAAAAAAGACCGAGTATAATCCATGGTGCGAAAAACATCACAACGGCTTTAATCATGATGAGCGCCTCTCGCTTTCAATTGATGTTCAGCCGCATTTGCCTTTTCCACCCTCAACCGACTATCGGCATATGAATAACGGATATGGCATCCCCCCATTATTTTTGTTTTCTGCTCCATGCCATCAGAATCGGGCTTGCAACATAAACCGATGAGTAGGTTCCCACGACAACGCCTATGGTCAGAGCAAAAGCGAAATCATGAATGATGCCGCCGCCCAGGATCAATAAAGCGATCAACACGATCAAGGTGGTGCCGGCGGTCAGCAAGGTCCGGCTGAGGGTTTCATTTACGCTGCGGTTAATGATGATGTCAAAAGGGCTTTTATGTTGTTTTTTCAAGTTTTCCCGAATTCGGTCGAATACGATGATGGTGTCGTTCAGGGAGTATCCCACGATGGTCAGCAGCGCTGCGACGATCGGCAGCGTGAACTCCTTGTCGAAAACGGCAAAAACGCCCACGGTAATGATGACATCATGAATCAGGGCCACAATGGCGCCCATGGCGTATTTGAGGCTCAGAATCCAGAACAGAACAAGGGTCAGCGCCAATGCCGCGGCAATCAGGTAGGGAATGCTGACGCCCAATAGGGAAAGAAAATACACGGTTCCGATCAGGGCCGCGGCCATGACGCCGCTGAGCATCCATTTCATTTCAAAACGGCCGGAGATATAAATGGCAATAAAAAGAAGCGTATAAAAGAGCGCAAAGGCGGCTTTTTCCCGAAGATCCTTGCCGACCTGCGGACCGACCATTTCGACTCGGCGAATTTCGACCGACCCGCCGCCCGCGGATGCCAGCGCGGCTTCAATCTGTTTCGTGTATTCCTCGATCGGCATATCGAACCGGTCTGTTCGAATCAAAAATTCATTGTCTTCGCGTTCGCCGAAGCGCTGCACGGAGGAGTGGCCAAGCTTCAGGGTGCCAAGGCCGGCCTTGATGTTGTCGATTGCCACCGCATTTTGGAATTTGATCTGAATGACGGTTCCGCCGGCAAAGTCGATGCCGTATTTGAGGCCTCCCTGAAACAGCAGCAGTAAAAATGTGATCAGAATACAGGCGGCGGAGACGGTATAGGCGATTTTGCGTTTTCCGATAAAATCGATGTTGATATCAGGCTTTATAAACTGCATGGATTATATCCTTTATAGCTCAGTACAGAAAATGTGGTCGGGTGCTGGTACGGTCCGTGCCGTTACAGGCGCGGATCTTCTGCCATTGCCGCAGCAAACGCTTGCCTAAATGCTCAGCGTTCTGGATTTTATTTTCACCAGATAGAGGTCGAATAAATATCGCGTGAATACCAGGGCGGTAAAAACACTTGATACAACACCTAAACTCAGTGTGACGGCAAAGCCTTTCACCGGTCCCGTACCGAATTGAAAGAGCACCAGCGCGGCGATCAGTGTGGTGACGTTGGCATCCAGAATCGTCAGCGTGGCCCGGTCATACCCGGCATCCACGGCGGCCATGGGCGATTTTCCGAGGGCCATTTCTTCACGTATTCTTTCAAAAATCAATACATTGGCATCTACGGCCATGCCGATGGTCAGAATAATACCGGCAATACCCGGCAACGTGAGGGTGGCTTGAAATGCAGCCAGCCCACCGGCGATCAACAAAATATTCAGTATCAGGGCCAGGTCGGCAACCAGCCCGGACCCCTTATAATAGATTGCCATGAAAACGACGACCAGGAGCCCCCCCACGAGCACGGAGACGATACCCTGGTGAATGGAGTCGGCGCCCAGGGAAGGGCCGACCGTCCGTTCTTCCAAAATCTTAACCGGTGCGGGCAGAGCGCCGGCCCGAAGGACGATGGCCAGATCATGGGCGTCATCCGCTGTGAAACGGCCCGTGATACGGGCTTTACCTCCCCCGATTCTTTCCTGAATCACCGGTGCGGTTTGCACCTTGTTGTCCAAAACAATGGCCAGGCGCTTATTAACATTGGCCTCGGTGATTTCGGCGAAAAGCCGGCTGCCTTTTTGATCGAAATCGATCGTGACATAGGGCTCGTTATACTGAGCGTCAATTTGAACCTTTGCGTCGATCAGCGAAGCACCGGTCAGCAGCGCCTTTTTTTTCAGCACAAAGGGGGTTTTGACGGTTCGCCCGGTTTCGGGATTGGTTTCGACTTCGTACAACAGTTCCGTGCCGGGCGGCAGATTTCCTTTCTCAGCGGCAGCGGTATCGGCGCCTTCCGCTACCAGCTTAAACTCCAGCAGCGCTGTCTGGCCGATCAGATCCTTGGCCCGGTTTGAATCCTTAATGCCCGGCATTTGAATCAGGAGCCGATTCTCACCCTGTCGCCGAATGTCCGGCTCGCTGACGCCGAACTGATCGATACGGTTGCGCATGGTCTCCAAGGCCTGATCCACTGCCAAGGTTTTCAGATGCGTGATTTCTTTTTCCGGAAGACCGTAGATGAAGATCGGCGTGTCGTTGTCTGTCGCGCGGGAAAGTTCTTTAAGCTCGGGAAACTCGGCATTCAGGAATTTTTCGTATTTATCCACCATATCCTGAGCGTTCAACTGAACCTGAATCTCGTTGCCCTTGATCCGCTCGATCTGTTTGTATCGAATCCCTTCTTTTTTCAGTAGGCTTTTCATCTCCTCGCTGGTTCGGTCGATTGTTCCCTCAACAGCCTTGTCCGTTTCCACCTCAAGAACCAGATGCATTCCCCCCAAAAGATCCAGCCCGAGATTTATTTTCTTATGAGGCCAGACACCGGGCTTGATCGTAGGCAGAATGTACACAAGCGCTGCCAGAACAATAACGACAGTAGCCGCCAATCTCCATGAAATGCTTTTCAATTGATCGTTTCCTTTCTTTCCTGCGCAACAAATTATCGGGTTGCCGCGAAACCTCTACCACAGGAAAGCCCCGTAAGGCTGATAGGCGCATTAAATAGGCCCATCATTCGGGGCTTTGGGTTTTACCATGTTAAATGGCGTTCAACCGCAGCTTATTTTTTTGGCGGTGGTGCTGTCTCGGTTGCGGGGACAGCGCCTGAAATACTTCCCCGCGTCACTTTGACACGGACCTTGTCTGCAATTTCCACGGTGAGCGTTGTTTCATCCATTCCGGTAATTCGGCCATGTATGCCGCCGGAGGTGATCACGCGATCCCCTTTTTTCAGGTTTTGAACCATCAACCGGTGTTCTTTGGCTTTCTTTTGTTGGGGGCGGATTAGCAGAAAATAAAAAATAACAAACATTAAAATCAACGGAACCAGGGCCGCAAAGCCTCCGCCTCCCTGTGCTCCGGCCGCACCCCCTTGGCCCATTGCATAAGCGATATTACCCAAGACAACCCTCCTTTGAATTAAGGGCCGGTTTTAAGCATGTATGTGTCGAGTGGTACGGCTTAAAACAGCCCTTTGAAAAAAAAACGGGACTCAGAAAAAAAATATCAATAGATCGGGGCTCATATACTTTAAATGCCGGATAAGGTCAAACACTTCGTGTCATTATTGAGCGGGTATCCATAAGGTTTCGCCATCGAATTGAATGTGGTCGATTCGCTTGTCATCAATTTGATCCAAAAGGGTGAAAACCCGACCCATATCAAAGATTACGATTTTGGTTAACGGTTGAATGGTATCCAAATCCACATCCAGTTTGCGTTCCCTGAGATTGTAGATGTAGACCATGTTCTCGGAAAATTTAAGTATTTTCCCGACGCCCGAACTAAACCCCCTGCGATTGGGCTCGTCGCTGACCAGCGAGAGCGCGATGCCCCGCTGTTTGAAATAATCCCTCAAAAACTGAAAATGTACATTCCAGATATTGTCCAATGGTTGCACAACATAGATGCCGTATGCATTGGCGTATGGCGCGGCATTGCCGTGATGCCCGGCCGCCGGTGAAGGCTCGGGAACGGCATTACCGACATTCTTTTCGACGATGTCGCCTTTTTTCAGCTGAATATGTTTCAGAATTTCCTGCATGGAAATCGTTGTGTCGCCGATTTTGACCGATTCATCCGCTTTGACGATAAGATCAACCCCCTTATCCATGCCGAATTGCGATTTTCGTTGCGCTGTGATCTCTTTGGAGGGAGCCTCCTTGCCGGCTTCTTCATAGGTGATCACCTGATTTTCAGGGATGGGCGCCGTTACCGGCCCGGTTTGCGCTTCAGGAAGCGTTTCGGGCTGTTTGCCATGCCATAGCGTGACGGCTGCAGCGATAACGGCAAGGATGAACGCGCCCAGCACCAGCAACGCCAGCCGACTGTTCGGATTATCAGATGGTTTTCGGCGCATGAATTGTTCCTTTTTACCCGGAATCGAAGTTGAAATTTTTGATACAGGATTACCCCGAACGTGTCAACACTGCTTAGTCCCGGCACACCTCGCATTCCCCTGGCACCATTTCAGGGTTGCCTTGTATTCGAATGGAAAGATTCCGGCGGACTTCCAGATCGATAATCTCTTTTCGCTTGCTGTTTAACAGGTAATCCGCGACATCCGGCGGTACGATGCCAAGGACCATGGGGCCACCGTCTTTCAATGTTTCAGAGCGGAGTTTTCGTAAAAAACTCAAGCTCAGGGATTCCTTGGAGGCCGTAATGCCTTTTCCCCGGCAATGCCGGCATGGTTCGTAGCTGCCGAATTCAATGGACGGTCGGATTCGCTGCCTTGACATTTCAATGAGTCCGAACTGGGAGATTTTTCCTACTTTTGAGCGAGCCCTGTCCTTTTTGAGGTGGGTTTTCAAGGTACGCTCGACCTCAAGCTTATGTTTGCCGTCCTTCATGTCAATAAAATCGAGTACAATCAGCCCGCCCAAGTCGCGAAGTTTTAATTGTCGAGCGATTTCCTCAGCGGCTTCCAGATTGGTTTCCAGCGCGGTATGCTCAATGGATTTCTGATGCGTCATTTTGCCCGAATTGACATCGATGGCCACCAGGGCTTCGGTTTGTTCGATGACGATCGACCCACCGGATTTTAGTTTTACCCGGTTTTCATAGATGGAGGCGATTTGCTCTTCAAGCTGGTATTTACTGAAAATTGGTTTGTCGCCCTTGTATAATTTAATGATGCGGGTGTTTTTCGGAGAGATAATATGAACAAAGTCCTTTACCTCTTTGTATATGTCTTCATTATCGATCAGAATTTCCGTGACATCTGGTGTAAAATAATCCCGAATCGATCGAACCGACAGATTTCTCTCCTTGTGAAGCAGCGCGGGCGCCTCTTCGCTGACCGCCTTGTCTTTAATGGTTTTCCAAAGCTTTAACAAGTATTTTAAATCATTTGCAAATAAGGTCTTTGAACCTTGAATGCCGGCCGTTCTGACAATGAGTCCGTACTCTTCCGGAACCTTTAAGTTGGCAATTATCTCCTTGAGTTTTTGCCGTTCCGCCTCATCTTCCAGTTTGCGGGTAATTCCTCTGTTTTTACTTCCCGGCATCAGGACGATGTGACGGCCCGCTAAAGAGATATAGGTGGTCAGCATGGCGCCTTTGCTGGCGACCGGGTCCTTGGTCACCTGTACAATCAGCTCCTGACCGCGCTTGATCTTCTGTTTGATTCCTTTTTCACCAGCTTGGTTTTCTTGAAAATAATCGCTATGAATTTCATGGTCTTGTAAAAAGCCGTGCCGCTCGGCCCCATAATCCACAAACGCGGCCTGCAGACTGGGTTCGACACGGGTGATAATCCCTTTGTAGATATTGCCATGAGTGATTTCCCGCATAGTGCTTTCGATCTGGAAGTCTTCTAGTTTGCTATCCAGCACATTTGCGATCCGGCATTCTTCCACATCGACGGCATTGATTAGAATTTTTCTGTTTGTCATATAATCGTTGTCTTTTTTCCTCCTTGGTTGATATGTCGCGTTAATGGCTGTTTCCCGGCAAAGACAGTTATAAGGTGTAACCCGGCCTTGAAATACAAAGCGCACACCGGGTTAACTTCCCTTTCCCGGGGGATGCCAATAAGATGGTAACTGCTCCTAATTTTTTGTTTTTTCCATAATTATGCAATTGTTTCCGACAAGTCAATTGATTTCTGATTGCGTTCCCCTGTTATTCCTTTGAAACTTACCGGCTTATATACCGGCTGAACGGAGTAGCGGCGGGGCAACTCATAGGCGCTTATTGAAGCTCAGCCCCACGCGGGTCTTTGGCATAGCCCCCCGATTACCCCCGGGCAATCGCATGTAGAAATGAACAGCCGGGAGCGAAAGCCTTGAGGGGGATCGGATGGAAGCTGCGGCACTGTTTGAACGCGTTCCGCGTGAGTTTGCCGCAGCTGGAATCTGATTTTTCTCAAGGCTGAAGCGGGCTATGGGGTACATGCGGTTGCCCGGGGGGAATGGATAAACGGATTGCTATTTACCTTGTATTATGGCATGGAAAACAGTTACTGAAAGCTGCCTCATGGCGGCGCAAAGCGCGATGAAAGCGTTGTGACATGTTAAATTCCCGTTTCCTGTCCTGGAGGTTTGGCAGCCGAAAGCCATCAGGCCGGCTACGGGAGAACCTATTCAGAGGGAAAAAGACGAATGGAAGAAAAGTACGAACCGGAACGTATTGAATCCAAATGGCAGAACTATTGGATAGACAACGGCCTCTTTAAAGTTCATGCGGATCCGGAAAAGGAGAAATACTATCTGCTGGAGATGTTCCCCTATCCTTCCGGCAATATTCATATGGGACATGTGCGCAATTATACCATCGGGGATGTGGTGGGACGGTATAAGCGAATGAAGGGATTTAACGTGTTGCACCCCATGGGGTGGGACGCATTTGGCATGCCGGCTGAAAACGCCGCCATTGCCCACAAAACGCACCCGGCCAAGTGGACCTACAACAATATCGACAAGATGCGCAGTCAGTTAAAGCGGCTGGGCCTTTCTTACGATTGGGACCGGGAGATAGCGACCTGTCGTCCGGAATATTATCGGTGGGAGCAATGGCTTTTTCTGAAAATGTATGAAAAAGGCATGGCGTATCGAAAAGAATCATATGTGAACTGGTGCGACACCTGTCAGACCGTTTTGGCAAACGAGCAGGTGGAGGCGGGGTTGTGCTGGCGATGCGGAAAACAGGTCTTTCAGAAAAAGCTGTGGCAGTGGTTCTTCCGAATTACCGAATATGCCGAAGATCTTCTGGTGTATTGCGACATGCTTCCCGGGTGGCCGGATAAGGTCATCAGCATGCAGAAAAACTGGATCGGGAAAAGCATCGGCGCTGAAATTCGGTTCCCCATCGAGAGCAGGGATGAAGTGCTGCCGGTATTTACCACACGGCCGGATACGGTTTTCGGCGCCACCTTTATGTGTCTGGCCCCTGAGCACCCGATGGTGCCCCGTCTTGCCGCAGGAACCGATTATGCCAACGCGGTGGATGAATTCATCTATCGAATTTCCATGCAGGATCGATCGTCCAAGGCCTTAGAATCCTATGAAAAGGAAGGCGTTTTCACGGGCGCTTATTGCATCAACCCCCTGAGCGGCAGACGGATGCCAGTTTACACGGCCAACTTTGTGTTGATGGAATACGGCACCGGCGCCATCATGTCGGTACCGGCTCATGATCAGCGGGATTTTGACTTTGCCCGAAAATACAGCCTGGATATTATTCCGGTGGTGCAGCCCAAAGGCGAGGGTTTGAACCCCGCTGCCATGAGCGAGGCTTATGCGGGCGAAGGCATCATGGCCAATTCGGGACAATTTGACGGCATGGAAAATAAATCGGCGCAGGATGCCATTGCCGCTTACCTGGAAGAAAATAACCAGGGGAAGAAAACGGTGAGCTTTCGACTTCGGGATTGGGGCATTTCAAGGCAGCGGTATTGGGGCGCACCCATTCCCATGATTCACTGCCCCGTTTGCGGCATTGTGCCGGTGCCGGAAGAAGACTTGCCGATTATTCTACCCGAGGATGCGGATCTTTTGGAAGGGGGCGGGTGTCCGCTGCCGACACTGGATTATTTTAAACGCACGACCTGCCCTAAATGCGGATTTGGCAATGCGCGCCGGGAGACGGATACCATGGACACCTTTGTGGAGTCGTCCTGGTATTTTGAGCGCTATTGCAGTCCCCGCTGCAATACCGGCATGTTCGAAAAAGCGGAGGTGGATTATTGGATGCCGGTGGACCAATACATCGGCGGTGTGGAACATGCCATACTTCATTTGCTTTATTCCCGGTATTTCACACGGGTTTTGCAGGCATTGGGTCTGGTCGATTATAAAGAGCCGTTTACCCGATTGTTGACGCAGGGCATGGTCTGCAAAGAGACGGTCGCCTGCCCGACGCACGGTTTTTTGCTGCCGGATGAGGCGGAGGAAGCAGACACCGGCCGGCAGTGTGTTCAATGCGGCCGGCCTGTGGTCGTGGGTCGTGTGGAGAAAATGTCAAAATCCAAAAAAAATGTCATTGATCCGAACTTGCTGCTCAACCATTACGGCGCCGATACCACCCGCCTGTTCTGTCTGTTTGCCGCGCCTCCGGAAAGGGATTTGGAATGGAGTGAAACCGGCGTGGAAGGGGGATTCCGGTTCCTAAACCGGGTGTGGCGCCTGGCCTATTCCTGGCTGAATGTGATCGGCGCCGAAGCCGCATACAGCGGACCTATGGAACATCTGGAAGGCGCCACAAAGGCGCTCTATAAAAAGACGCATGAGACCATTCGAAAGGTCGGTATCGATATCGAAGAACGGTTCCATTTCAATACGGCCATCAGCGCCATTATGGAACTGGTCAATGCCATGCATACGATGGAACCGACGGGGACGGAACCTCACACTGCCGGGGTATGCCGCACGGCGCTGGAATCGGTCGCGCTTCTTTTGGCGCCATTTGTGCCGCATTTTTCAGAGGAACTCCGGCAGGCGCTTGGCTATTCAACGAGCGTTTTACAGGCGCCGTGGCCCGAATACAGGGAGGATGCGCTGCTTCAAGATGATGTGGTGATCGTTGTGCAAGTAAACGGCAAGCTGCGACACCGGTTTACGATCAGTGCCGATGCCTCGGATGAAAAAATCAAACATATTGCGCTGACCGACGAGCGGGTTCTTAAATTTATCGAGCCGAAACCGATTCGAAAAGTGATCGTGGTTCAACACAAATTGGTCAATATCGTTGTTTAACAACCGGGAGTCCGTTGAGTCGGCTGGTCCGAAAATGCCGGCGGCGCAACGAACAAAAAGGATAAGAATGAGAAGATATTGGATTGGGTGGCTGGTGTTCGTGTTAATGATTTCGGGTTGCGGATACCGGTTGACCGGCGGCGGCGCCTTGCCAAAAGACGTCAAGCAAGTGTTTGTTGCCATGTTTGAGAATCGGACCGATGAAACCGGCGCGGAGAGCATTCTTACCAACGATCTCATTTACGAATTTACCCGAAATGGTACTTTGGCCGGCACAGAACATCGTGCGGACGCCCGGTTGGCCGGCGTAATTGAGTCCGTATCAAAAGGGACCATATCCCGCATCAGCACCAACACCTCGCAGGAGCGGCGTGTCAGCCTGGTGGTTTCACTTCGATTGACCGGTTCGGACGGCACGCTGCTATGGTCGAAACGGATGAGCGATAACGAGGTGTTTCTGGTGGAAATAGATAGGGAGACGACGGACCGAAACCGTCGTGCGGCCGTCAGAAAACTTTCCAAGCGATTGGCTGAGAAGGCCTACTATCGACTGACCGATCAGTTTTAGCCGCCGGGTTGGTATACCCGGCGGCCCTTTTCTATGCGGATACCGAATTGACCAGTTTGGCCAATCGTGAAATTTTTCGAGCGGCGGTGTTTTTATGCAAGATGTTGCTTTTGGAGGCCTTATCGATGACCGATTTTACCTCGTTGAGTTTCGCTGCCAATTCTTCGGCCGGCAGATCCTTGGCTGCCGTGCGCATCTCCTTGACAACATGTTTGACCCTTGATTTTACCGTTTTATTGCGTGACCGTTTGATGTCGTTTTGTTTTGCGCGTTTTAAAGCCGATTTATGATTTGCCAATGTAAGAAACTCCTTTCAATAATAATGGAAATTTTAAACCCAGTTAATTATCCAATGGCAGGGGGTCTGTCAAGCAATTTTATTGTCTGACGGTTGCCCTGGAAAGAGCATGTTGCGCTTTTTAGAAACTGGTTATGATGCAGGATAACCGAGAGGTAACCAAATCGGCCGGTCTGGTGGGCTTGCTGACGCTGCTGAGCAGAATTCTCGGATACATTCGGGATATGATGATGGCATGGTTTTTCGGCGCCGGCCTGTTTTCGGATGTGTTCATCGCCGTATTTCGAATTCCTGATTTTTCCCGCCGCCTGTTCAATGAAGGGGCCTTTGGCGTTGCGTTTATTCCGGTTTTTACGCGTTATATGACCCGAACGGGTTCCGAGGCTGCCTACGAATTTGCCGCCGCCACTTTCCGGTTTCTCTTGGTGCTACTCGGAGGGGCGGTGGTGGTGGGGGTTTTTTGTGCGCCTCTGGTTGTTTATCTGATCGCGCCGGGGTTCGCCGGTTTTCCGGAAAAATTCAACCTCGCGGTCATACTGGTTAAAATCATGCTGCCGTATATCGGTTTCATCGGGTTGGCGGCGCTCTGCATGGGAATATTAAATGGCGTGGGCCATTTTGCCGCGCCGGCGCTGGTGCCGGCCTTGCTGAACCTGACCATGATCGGTTCGATGCTGTTCATGGCGGTTATCTCTTCGGACAATACGCTGCGGATTCTGGGTTTGTCCGGGGGGGTGATTCTGGGGGGCGGGTTGCAGCTGATGTCCCAGCTTGCGGTGTTATTCAAAAAAGGCGTTATCATATTAAACCGCGGCCCTTTTTTTCATCCGGGTATAAAAGAGGTTGCAAGGTCGATGGCGCCTGCGGTTTTCGGGTTATCCGTCTTTCAGATCAATGTCCTTCTGGATACATTGTTGGCCTCGTTGCTGGGCGAAGGCGCTATTTCCTATCTATATTACGCAGATCGGCTGATTCAGTTCCCCCTCGGCATTTTTGCCGTTTCGATATCAACTGCGCTGTACCCTATGATTGCCAGGCAGGCGGCGCACAAGGACATGGCGGCGTTGATCGATTCCGTGAACCATTCCTTGAAACTCGTTTTATTTGTTTCCGTGCCCAGCATGGTCGGGCTGATCGTTATGCGGGAGCCGATCGTCGCCCTTCTTTTTAAGCGGGGAACCTTTGATGCCGCCATGACGAGATTGACGGCTCTGGCGCTTTTATATTATGGTATCGGTATCTGGTCGTTTGCCGCCGTTCGCGTGGTTGTATCCGTTTTTTATGCGATGGGGGATGCTCGGACACCGGTGAAGGCGGGGATTGTGGCTATTGGGATGAACCTTTGCCTTGGTATTTTACTCATGCGCATGATGTCGTATGGCGGGCTTGCCCTGGCAACCTCTTTATCTTCAATGCTGAATCTGTGGTTGTTGGCCGATGCCTTAAAGCGAAAAATTGGAAAGTTGAGGACAGCTGCGGTCGTTCAATCCGTTTGCCGTTCCGGTTTATGCGCGGTTTTGATGGGGGGTGCCGTTCATCTGTTTTTGCCCTCCGGAGATATGGGAACGACGTTGCTCGCCTTGCGCGTATGCGGGAGCATTCTGTTAGGCTTTTCGGTTTATACCGCGCTTTCATTTGTGTTGAACAGAGCCACATTATTGCGGGCTGTTCAAATAATGAAGTAGGACCCATTCGGAAAAAACATGTTTTTCATATGATCAAAGGGGACGGAAATCGAATGATATGAGCGGAAGGCAGAAGGTTTTGTTGTGCGTGGTCGTGCTGGTGATTTTCATCATGTCCCTGCGTATTCTTTGGGGCGATAACGGCTTGGTGGATCTGATGCAAAGCCGAAAAGAACGAGAGCGGATTGCGGAAAAGAACGAATCCATTCGCCGGGAAAACGTGAACCTGTATAGAGAAATCGAGCGCCTTAACAAGGACCCGGAATATCTGGAAGAAGCGGTCAGAAAAGAATCAAATATGATTAAACCCGGAGAGATCGTCGTCCGAATGAAAGCTGAAAAGGAAGCTGATAAATGAAAACCGACCCCACGTTGCTGGTGACGGCCACTTTGGCAAAAGCCTATGCAGACCAAGGGTATTTGAACCAAGCGGCCAAGATTTATCGGCAGTTGCTGAAAGCGCATCCGGATCACGAAAATTATGCAACGGCATTGCGTGTGCTCGAGCAAAAACTGGATCAAGGCAAGCCGGCATCCGATCAGTTGCTGATTGAACTGCTCTCTACCTGGATTGATCTGGAAACAGGATATGCAAGGTTGGCGCGGCTTAGAGCGGCTCTTGGCAGACAGCGCGCCAAATGATGCGCGTTGGGGTGTCGCCCCGGTATTGGGGGTTCGTGCACGGAAACGGTATGCCGGCATGTTGATGGGGCGACGAGGCGACGGGTTGTCAAAATGGACTGTTTCAAGGTGATAGAAATATTTCAATTCTAAAATTCGTGCACGTGCACGCGCACGTGTACGTTTACGTGCACGGTTAACCACGCCGATACCAAGAAAGGTGTCGGCGACGAGGCCCCTTTCAGGGGGGCTTAAGGGTTTTTGCAAAATGTCGACATCGGTATTGCGAAACAAAAGTATTGTCCTGGGTGTATCCGGCGGCATCGCGGCATACAAGGCCGTCGAACTGTTACGGCTTCTGCAAAAACAGGGGGCGGATGTTCGGGTCATGATGACCCGGAATGCCGAATGGTTCGTGGGGCCCATGACCTTTGAGGCCATATCGGGGCACCCCGTGTGCACGAGCCTGTTTGAACTCGGAAAAGAGGCCAGCATTCAGCACATTGAATGGGCGGACAGGGCTGATGCCGTGGTGGTTGCGCCGGCCACGGGCAATATCATCGGGAAACTGGCCAACGGTATTGCCGACGACGCCTTGAGCACCTTTTTGATGGCCGTGACCAAACCACTGATTCTATGCCCGGCCATGAACACGCATATGTTTGAAAGTCGCGCGACGCAACGCAATCTTGCCACGCTTCGATCGGACGGTGTGTTTATTATCGAACCGGGTGTGGGCGAGATGGCCTGCGGAACGACGGGACCCGGGCGATTGCCCGAACCTGCGGAAATTCTGGATCGCATCTGCGCCATTTTAACCCCCAAAGACCTGGCCGGGAAAAAGGTGCTGGTTTCCGCGGGACCGACTCAGGAGGCGATCGATCCGGTCCGGTTTATCAGCAACCCCTCAAGCGGTAAAATGGGCTATGCCATTGCCCGGGCCGCCGAGTATCGGGGCGCGTCGGTGACGCTGGTGGCCGGCCCCACGTCGCTGCCGGATCCGACGGGCGTTTGCGTGATTCATGTGAGATCAGCTGCCGATATGGCGCAAGCCGTGTTTTCGTGCATGGACGCTTCGGATGTCATTATCAAGTCCGCCGCTGTCTCGGATTATCGGCCGGTGGCGCCTGCTGCTCACAAGATCAAAAAGAATAAGGACAGCATGAGCCTTACCTTGGAGAAAAATCAGGACATTCTGTTCTCGCTCGGGCAGAGAAAAAAGCATCAGGTATTGGTGGGCTTTGCCGCGGAAACGCAGGACCTTGAAACCTATGCGACCGGCAAGCTCGAAAAAAAGAATCTCGATATGATTGTGGGCAACCTGATCGGGCATTCAGGGTCCGGTTTTGCCGTGGATACCAACCGGGTCACCTTTTTTTACAGGGACGGTGCCAGTGAATCCTTGCCGCAAATGAGCAAGGACGAGGTCGCCGATACCCTGCTTGACCGAATTTGTGAGCGACTCCTTACATGAATGGTTCCGGTCTTTATACGCTCTTGGGCGAGATCGAGCACACGCTTCGCTATATGGCGCAAACCGGGTGCACCGGATTTGATATCTCGGCGGATCAGATGGAACGGTTGCGCGGCTGGGGAAAAGGAGCGCCAAGCGAAACGAGAGAAACCTTGTCGAATGTTCAGAAGGACTTGGGAGTGTGCCGGCGGTGCCCGCTTCACCGGGGCAGGCGCCATATTGTTTTTGGTGAGGGCAACCCGAAGGCGCGGCTGGTTTTTGTAGGAGAAGGCCCCGGCTTTGACGAGGATCAGCAGGGAAGACCCTTTGTCGGTGCGGCCGGAAAGCTGCTGACGCGGATCATCGAAGCCATGGGCCTCTCGCGGGAGGATGTTTATATTTGTAACATCGTAAAATGCCGACCCCCTGAAAACCGCAATCCGCTACCTGAAGAAATCGCCCAGTGCACCCCGTTTCTGGTTCGACAGCTTCGGGCGATTCAACCTGCCTATATCTGCGCGCTCGGTAAGGTGGCCGCTCAGTTTCTGTCTCAGAGCCAACGGCCCATATCCGCGTTACGTGGCCGGTTTTTCGACTATCACGGTATGAGCGTAATGCCCACGTTTCACCCGGCGTTTTTACTTCGAAATCCGGAAAAAAAGCGGGAGGTCTGGGAAGACATTCAGCAAGTGATGCGACGACTCGGACTTAGCGTGCGAGGAAAGAAACCATGAAAAACCGAACCGTCATTTTTGGGTTATGGCTGGTGATCTTTTGGGGTTTGGGTCAACCTGCTCGGGCGGCGAGCGGGGACGTTTATGTGATGACCCTCAGCGGAAGTATCAATCCCGGCGTGGCCGAGTTTGTTCAAAGCGGTGTTCAAAAGGCGGTGGCGGAAAATGCGGCTTGCCTGATCATTCAGCTTGATACGCCCGGGGGCTTGGCGGAATCCATGAGACAGATCGTTCAGTCAATTCTCGGCAGCCCGGTTCCTATCGTTGTGTATGTTTCGCCTGCGGGCGCCAGGGCGGCTTCCGCCGGCGTGATGATTACCATTGCGGCCGATATCGCCGCGATGGCGCCGGGAACCAATATCGGGGCGGCGCATCCGGTGAATGCCGGCGGCAAGGACATCGATGAGACCATGAGCGCAAAGGTCACCAATGACATGGTGGCGCATGCCAGAAGTGTTGCGGAAAAGCGGGGGCGTAATGCCGACTGGGTGGAAGCGGCCATTCGGGACAGCGTGTCCGTTACCGAAACCGAAGCGCTTAAAAAAATGGTTATTGACCTAGTGGCCAAGGACGTAAAGGACCTCATCGCGCAGATTGACGGAAAAGAGATTCTCGGCAAAGGAAAGCTTAACTTGGCCGACGCCGCCATTGAACCGATAGTGGAAAATCTTCGAACGAAGGTTTTAAAAACCATCAGTGATCCCAACATCGCCTACATTCTCATGATGATCGGCCTTGCTGGGCTATATTTCGAGATGTCGCACCCGGGGGTTGTGCTGCCGGGGGTCATTGGCGCGGTTTGTCTGGTCCTGGCCTTTTTTGCCTTTCAAACCCTGCCGGTGAATTATGCCGGCATTCTTCTGATATTATTGGCCCTGGTCTTTTTCTTCCTTGAGCTCAAAGTCACCAGTTACGGAATGCTCAGCATCGCGGGCATCGGTTCGCTGTTACTGGGCTCATTGATGCTGTTTGAAGGGGGAGAAAAGGATCCGGGCATGCGCCTGGCCTGGACCGTGTTGCTTCCGACGGTGTTTTTGGTGTCGGGCTTTTTTGTGTTGATTGCGGGACTGGTGGTTCGATCCCAGATGTCGCAGCCCAGAACCGGCGCCAGTGGCCTGATCGGTGAGATCGGTGTGGTGAAAACGCCGCTGACGCCGAACGGTAAGGTGTTTGTTCATGGTGAATTATGGCACGCCACCGCCGCATCTCCTATCGAAGCCGGTGTTCGTGTCCGCGTAACCAAGGTGACCAATCTGGTTCTGGAAGTGGAAAAAGCGGAATAAAACCAAGACAGGGGCGACCGGTCGCTCGTCCCGTTGACAAAACGCAACCTTTACTCATGGAGGCATAACCGATGTTTAATGTTTTTTATTTGCTGGTTCCGATCATTCTGTTTCTCTGGTCCGCCATCAAGGTTCTTAATGAGTACGAACGGGGCGTGATTTTCAGGCTGGGCCGTGTCATCAAGGCAAAAGGACCGGGCTTGATCATTCTGATTCCGGTGGTCGATAAAATGGTCAAAGTCAGCATGCGGCTGGTGGCCATGGATGTAGACCCCCAGGATGTGATCACCCGGGACAATGTATCGGTGAAAGTCAATGCCGTGATCTATTTCCGGGTGATCGACCCTATCAAGGCCATCGTGGAAGTGGAAAACTACAGCTATGCCATGAGCCAGTTGGCACAGACCACCCTTCGAAGCGTCTGCGGCCAGGCCGAGCTGGATGAGTTGCTGTCGGCTCGGGAAAAAATCAATTCGGAACTTCAGGAAATTCTCGACACCCATACCGACCCCTGGGGAGTCAAGGTGGCGACGGTTGAATTAAAGCACATCGATCTGCCCCAGGAGATGCAGCGTGCCATGGCCAAACAGGCCGAGGCCGAACGTGAGCGTCGCGCCAAAGTGATCAATGCCGAGGGTGAGTATCAGGCCGCCACAAGATTGGCCGATGCGGCCACGATCATTCAGGAACATCCCATGGCTTTGCAGCTTCGGTATTTGCAGACCATGCGCGAGATGTCCTCGGAAAATAGTACCACCACGATTTTTCCCTTTCCGCTGGATCTGTTTAAACCGTTCACAAGATTGGTAGACGCATTGGAGAAAAAGAGCGCGGGTTGAAAACGGATGCGTTGACGGTCCTTTTGCCGCATCGATAGGCATGGCGCTGAAATGGTTTGTTTTCACCCCCTGAGTGTTGTATGGATGGCTAATTACGTTGTGGTATTTGAGTGCTGCTATCTTAATCAGAAAGGAGTTTGCCGTAAATGGGCGACAAAGAAAAGACGAAGGAAAAACCACTGGAAAAAATGACGGCCAAGGACCTTCGGGAGATGGCAATGGGGCTTCCCGGGATTACCGGTGCGCACGGAATGAACAAACCGGAGTTGATATCGGCAATCAAACAGGCCAAGGGTATCACCGAAGAGAAATCCTCGATCAAGGATGTCGTTGTCCGTGATGTTAAAGTCAAGATCGGAGTCCTGAAGGGAAAACGCGTCGAAGCGCTTGCCGCTAAAAATGCAAAGATGGCAACACGGTTTCGACGTCAAATCAGTAAACTGAAGAAAAAAACACGTCGGGCCGCCTGATAAGTCGACCCGGGCACCACCGGCTGATGGGGGGATCGACTCCTTTATCAGCCGGTTTCATATTGAGGCATATGTTAAATACAACCATGATCACAGCACCATTTATACCCCCGTCCGCAGTCGCGTTTGACATCGACGGTGTGATTGCCGACACCATGACGTTATTTCTTGAAATCGCGAGACAGGATTACGCGATAGAAGGCATCCGGCTATCCGATATCACCAGTTACGACCTTGCAGAATGTCTCAAGATCGACACCGGCATTTTAAATGAAATCTCACTGAAAATTATTGACGGCGCTTATCGAACACCGCTGAAGACCATGCCCGGTGCCGCATCGGTTCTTTCGATGATTGCCGGGTGCCACAGTCCGGTTCTGTTTGTCACGGCCCGGCCGTATCCAGGCCCCATCATTGATTGGATTTCCGAAAATATAGGGTTGAGACCGGAACAAATCGATATGATCACCACCGGTTCTTTTGAAGGAAAAGCAGAAACGCTTCTGGACCGGGGAGTTTCTTATTTTGTTGAGGACAGGCTTGAAACCTGTTTCCATCTTTCCACGGTCGGCGTAACGCCGATCGTATTTCAACAGCCATGGAACCGTCGGCCGCACCAATTTTTAGAGGTGAATGGTTGGTCGGCCTTGGGTGGTTTGATTGATACGAAAAGCAACGGGTGTGCATGAGTGAGCCCCTTTCCTCTTTGATTGACGCATTTTCCGATTACCTTTCTGCTGAAAAAGGGTATTCTCACCATACGGCCAGATGTTACCGGCATGATCTGAGAGAATTTTACGCCGTGGTTTCAGGGGGGGTACTTAAAAGAGGCGGTTCTGCAGCCGTGCTTCCCGAGCAGATTACCGCCCTGGATATCAGGGCTTATTTGGGCGTGCTGTATCAAAAAAAGAATGAGAAAACCACGATTGCCCGAAAGCTTGCAGCCATTCGAACGTTTTTTAACTATCTTGAAAAACATGGTATTATTCAAATCAACCCATCCGAATCGGTGGTAACGCCCAAGCAGAACCGGTCTATTCCGGTATGGCTTCCGGTGGATGATATGTTCCGCCTGTTGGATGCCATGAATGATGTTACCCTATTGGGGTTGAGAAACCGGGCGATTTTTGAAACCATCTATTCCTGCGGCATTCGGGTTTCAGAGGCCGCCGGGCTGAATGTGGAAGATGTGGATGTCACCGGTCGCACCGCGCGGGTCAAAGGCAAAGGCGCCAAGGAACGGATAGTGCCCATCGGTCGCGTTTCCCTGGAACACATCGGCGCCTATCGCAGACAATTGGGACGGGAGATGGGAATCGGGGAAGAGAGTCGGGGGGCGCTTTTTTTGAACAACCGGGGCAAGCGGTTGACCACCCGGTCCATGGGGCGAATTCTGGAGAGTGTTTCAAGAAAATGCGGCATTCCCATGCCTGTCTCTCCACATGCCTTAAGGCATTCCTTTGCGACACACCTGCTGGATGCCGGCGCGGATTTAAAGGTTGTTCAGGAACTGCTGGGGCATAAAAGCTTGTCCACAACCCAAAAGTACACCCATGTCAGTATCAGCCGGCTCATGGAAACCTACGACAAGTCGCACCCGAGAAAATAATTGAAAGCGCGCGTACCGGTGGAACCGCGTGGTTAACCGCATATGGCCGCCCGATGCCCATTGGAACGCCGGGCAGGAGAAAAGATAAAATGAACTCAAGGAGATAACCGTTGAAAATACATTCTGTTACCTTAATGCTGATTTATGGATGGGTGGCGATGGCAGGGTCTGGATTGACCATTGCGGCGGAGTGTCTTGCCGAAGGGAAACCGGTGGAGACGGCATTTTTGCTTTCTCAGACAGACCGTCAAGTCCCTGTCGATTCCAATGCGGAGATCGAAGCTGATGATGATGATGAGGAGGACTTCCCTGATGAAGAAAATGGCGGTTTGCCTGTTTCGGTTCGAGTGGCGGACCCTCTGGAACCATGGAATCGCGCCATGTTCGTGTTTAATGACAAAGCCTATTTTTGGGTACTAAAGCCCGTTGCGCAGGGATATAAGGCGGTGATGCCCACGTTTTTCAGGGAATGCATCGGCAATTTCTTTAATAATCTGAAAACCCCGGTGCGCTTGGCCAATTGCATATTACAGGCGAAAGCCGAAGCAAGCGTCTGTGAGCTGGGGCGATTTTTATGCAATACGACCGTCGGCGTCCTCGGTTTCGGCAACCCGGCCCGCAAGTACCCGAAGCTTAATCCCGATGAGGAGGATTTCGGGCAGACATTGGGACGATACGGCATCGGGCACGGCATATACCTGGTCTGGCCGCTTCTGGGCCCGTCTTCTCTGCGGGATACCGTGGGGTTTGGGGGGGATCGTTTTCTGAAACCGCTCACTTATCTTGAACCATGGGAGGTGGCTTTGGCCGCCAATGTCGTGGATAAGATCAATCGGACCTCCCTGGTGATCGGCGATTATGAAGCCTTTAAAGATAGCGCGTTTGAACCTTATTCCGCGGCCAGGGATGCCTACCTTCAATATCGTAAAGGAAAAGTGGAAAAATAGCGTTGATACGCTTCTATAAAATAGGTCGATTGATTCGGCATATGGTTTCCCGTGCCCTTTGACTGTCACCATTTTTACCACGGTGAAAAAAAAGGGTTGAAAACGGAATCGGCGTCGTAAAAAGAACTTCGATTATAACGATTCGTAATTAAAATAAAAATATTTTATTTAGCGGGTGGAATGGCTTTTGCTTATTCGATGGCGATGGTGAATGAATTGAATTGACCGATACAAAGGAGCGAGGTGACCCCATGAAACCGATCCGCAAGATAATGGTGGCAATTGATTTTTCAGTTTATTCCTTACCTTCATTGCAGTATGCGGCTAACTTGGCCGAAGGCCTCAAGGCGGAATTGCTGTTGGTCCATGTAACCAACGAGAGAGACTTATATGTTGTCAGGAAAGTTTCCAGCGATTTTTCAGACTTCCTCTATGAGAAGTATATCGAACAAAATGAAAAGGACCGTCAGATTCAGCTCGATAACCTCATCAAGGCGGCCGGATGCGGAGAACAGATGGTGATAACCAAGATGTTTCGAACCGGCGTGCCGTTCGAAGAATTACTGGCGGCCATAGAAGAAACTGACGCTGATTTGCTGGTGATGGCGACCAAAGGCAGATCAAATCTGGCCGATTCCATCATCGGCTCCTGCGCTCAAAAAATGTTTCGCAGGAGTCCGGTTCCGCTGCTTACCATCAGAGGCGATTTATAGGACTAACGATTAAGCGCCCCAAACCCGCTTTTTTCGGATGATTCCGGCAAATGAGACCGCACCTTACCAATAGTATCGGGGAGGCCAGCTCCGACGCCGGGAGTTGGCCATGTCCCATCGGATTATCAACGCCGCATCCCGTGGTTAATGGCGGGTGACTTGGGTCCCATGCAATATATGCCACAGTGCACTCGAAAGGTGAATGAAGATGACGGCGGTTTTTGCATGGACGCCGCTATATTCATTCCAATTTATATTTTTCTCTGAGCGTTCCGGACAGAAATTTAATGGTTTCAAAGGCTTTTTCCACTGTTTTTTCCTTGTCCGGATTTACCAGGCAGCATGTGGCGGGAGATAATAGGCTTTTTTCCAGCAGCAAGTGCCTGTCAACCCCCTTTTTTTCCAGAACACGCCACACCGACAATAGCTTTTCTATCAGGGACGCGGCGTTTTCCTTTTCAAAATTTTCAAAGCCCGTCGGTACGATTCCCCAGACAATGACGCCCCCTTTATTTAAAAATCGAGTGATGGACGAGGCGTACGAAGAGAAAATTTCCGCATTGCTGTAAAGATCCATCGAGAGAATATCCATATCGAGGTTCAGCAGAAAATCCCAATCGGGATTTCCGCAAAGATGAATGCCCCGGGGTCTGTCGACTTGCGAAAAAAAGAGGTCCAGGTCCGCCTTTGCTTTAGCGTCCCCGTAACCGGACAGTGCTGAAAACAAGAACTGCAATCCGGGCTCATCGACAAACATGAAGGCGTTTTCATTAAGCGCTTTTAAACGGCCAAGTTGCACATTAATCCGCTTGGCCATGAATTCAAACATAAATGGCCGGACACTGTCATCAAACAGGATCGGCCGATTATCTTGATCCAGAATGTTAAACCCGAAACTGATAGGCCCTTCGAGTTGCCCCCGTATGGCGGCCCGGTCGGAAAAATCTTTGGACAAAAACGAGTGGTACACCGCCGAGTAGGTTTTGCTTACATCGAAATAGGCCGGTTCATCAAAGTGGCTCATGGTCTCTTCGATTTCCTCGATAAATTTATCGATGGAAAAACGAAGGGTTCTGTTTTCCATGTCCAGCAGAATACCAGGGAAATGCTCCGCTGCCTGAACATACATATCCTCATAATAATTATAATTGGGCAACTGCGGCCAAAAAGGAATGTCCAGGGACATGGCGACGTCCAAGGCGCGCGTGATGTCCGTATGCGGCATCACCGCCATGGCGGTGGTGAGAAGTTTTCCCGGAATCGGCATGTGACGCTTCCTTAATTGATAAATAATAGCTTTCGGGATTGAATGATCAACGGTGCATTTTTTTAGGAGTCTATAATTTTTGCCCGAATGCCGCAAGCCCGTTTTCATTTTGATAAAAAAAGATTGACAAAACCATTTGGCGAAGCTAAAAGGTAATCATATGTTTAATTATATTTTTGATTAAGTCTGCCCTGGGTGTTGCCGCCACCGCGTCCCACAATGGAAGATTAATACGGTTTAAGCAGATAAGCACCCAATATCAGCTTTTTTTCGTGTATTTTTACCTCTGAAGTAAAAACCGGCCGGGAACGCGCAAGTTGCAATGATAGCCCCTTGTAGTGAGTTGGATGAGGAAATGTGGGGCAACAAAAAGTGGTTTTTTATCCATGATTCAATCCAATTTAAAAAAACCTTCTATCTTACCAGTTACTACAGGCGTTGTGTACGGTATGCATACAGGTAACAACATAGGTTATAATGTGCCTCTTCGAGGCAGGCTACTATGAGCCTGTTAATCGTTTCCATCTGTTTATGCAAAAAGTATGCGGAATCATGGCAAAAGAGGTTATATTTGTTGGTATACTATTAATTACCTTAAAAACAGGGGGGTATTAATTTTGAGCCAAATAAAAGCGCCCATGCCAGGGAAGATAATCGATTTAAAAGTTCGCGAAGGTGATACCGTTTCTGAAGGTGATACCGTCGTTGTTCTTGAAGCGATGAAAATGGAAATGCCTATTATTGCGAAATTTTCAGGCATCGTAAGGAAGATTAATTGCAAAATAGCCGACGCCGTTGCTCGCGATGCCGTACTAATCGTCATTGAATGATTTTTTTTTCGCCCTTTCGAAAGCGGGCTTTTATAGCGGTTAGATTGACATATGCTCGTATCCTTAAAATTAAGAACAAGCACAGACACTTTGAAAAAAAAATTGTAGCGCCTGACTATAACAGGCGGATGATAATGGAGGTATAGTGTGAAGATCCTGGTTACAGCCAAACGGGTTACTGACCCTGAGATGAAAATCATTATAAAATCTGACGGGTCAGGAATTGAGTTGTCGAGCATGAAATACAAAATCAACCCTTTTGATGAAATCGCCATAGAGGAGGGTCTGCGGATCAAAGAGGCCAAAGGCGGCGAAGTGGTGATAGTGAGCATCGGTACCGAGGAATCTCAGCTTGAAATTCGAAGCGGTTTATCCATGGGATGTGATCGCGGCGTTCTAGTGGTATCCGATGACAATTTAGACTCCGATACAGTCGCCCGTATCTTGTTCAAAGTGATTGAAGACGAAAAGCCGAATCTGGTACTCATGGGAAAACAAGCAGTAGATATTGATGACAATCAATGCGCTCAGCTATTAGCCGAATATCTTGGGTGGGGCCAAGCCTGTTTCGCTTCAAAAATAGATATAGATGGTACCATCGCCAAAGTACATCGCGAAGTGGATGGCGGTACTGAAGTGGTTGAAATCGATTTGCCAGGGATTATCAGCACGGATCTACGGCTAAACGAACCCCGTTATGCCAAATTGCCGGATGTTTTGAAGGCAAAGAAAAAAGAAATTAAAAAAATTTTCCCTGCTGAGTTAGGTGTCGATACAACTCCGAAGGTAGTGATCAAAAAGTTTGCCAAACAACCACAGCGCAAGTCCGGGCGTATTGTCGAAGATATAGCCGAACTGGTTAGCGCCCTAAAGGATGAAGTGAAAATTATTTAACTGAGCATAGAAATATTTCTTCGGCTGCTGATCAGCGGTTTGGCGAAAAGTATAAGGAGACAGTAACGATGGCAAGCATCTGTATAGTTGCAGAGCATCAAAAAGGCAAACTGAAAAAAGCCACTCTTAATTCAATATTTTTTGGCAAGGAAGCTGCGGAAAAACTCGGAGCTGAGCTTCACATTTTAGTTATCGGTTTCGGAATTGATGGCGTCGTTGATGAATTGAAAGGTTTCGGAGCTTCAAAGATACATGTGGCAAATGCTTCGGCCCTAGAAAATTATACCGCAGAGACATGGGGGCATATAACAGCCGAAGTTGCGAAATCCTGCGATGCAAAGATAGTTGGTATGAATGCAAGTACTACCGGAAAAGACCTCATGCCTCGCGTTGCTGCCAAGCTTGAAGCCGGGATGGCATCCGGCATCATTGGCTTTGATGGCGAGTGTTTTACTCGTGAGATGTGGGCCGGCAACGCCGTCGCGACGGTCGAAATAAAGACAGACATTAAGATCGTTACGATACAGAGCACCGCATTTGCGATAGCAGAACCTACCGGAGGCGATACACCGGTTGAATCTTTAAGTGTTTCGCTTCCTGAAACCAAAACTCGATTTATCGAAATGCATGAAGCGAAAAGTAACCGTCCAGATCTATCGGAAGCGAAAGTCGTTATCTCTTTCGGCCGAGGCATCAAAAGTGGCGAAAACATAAAACTAATCGAAGATCTCGCCGACCTTTTCGGAGCTGCTATAGGGGCAACGCGAGCTGCAGTGGATGCCGGATGGACGTCAAATGATCTTCAAGTTGGGCAAACCGGCAAGATTGTCGCCCCAGAGCTTTATGTGGCGATTGGTCTTTCAGGTTCAATGCAGCACATTGCCGGCATGAAAAACAGTAAAGTAATTGTGGCAATTAATAAGGATGAAGAAGCGCCAATTTTTCAGATAGCCGACTTTGGCCTTGTGGCTGACCTGTTTAAGGCTGTACCTGATTTCATAAAAACTCTCAAAACAACATTTAATAGGGCTTGATGATCTCTAAAAAACAACTTAACAAAACAACCTAATCCACCAGAGCCGGATGCTGGGATGCATAAAACCCATCTTTCACCTTCGGCGAATATACATGCAAAAGCGTGCATGTTTCTGGTAAAGGGTCTAACAGCTTAAAAAATGCTTAATAGCATTATTGGCATAAGGTCAATGCCGTTTCCTTAACAATTTGTTTTGTATTCATAGAAAAATCGATGTTGTTTGACCCTGTGTCGCCTTGGAAATTTTCTGTTGGGTCTCACGGATTCTGTCGTCTGAATGAATATGGTTCTTA